>CAIUCF010000657.1 GCA_903897565.1 uncultured Rhodospirillales bacterium
CCAGAACGCCGAGCACACCGGCGACGACCGCAGGCCCGCCATGAAGATGCAGTTCGGCGACATCCTCGCCGGTGAAGCTGCGCGGCGCCGGCAACCAGAGCAGCAGGGCACGGTCGAGCAGCTCTTCGCCGTCATGGAGATCGCGAACAACCGCTTGACGCGGCGGCGGGCAGACCCCGGCCAGGGTCTGAAGGATCGTTTGCGCCTGCGCACCGGACACACGAACCAGCGCGACAGCGCCGCGGCCAGGCGGCGTCGACAGTGCGAAGATCGTGTCGGTTGCGGTCATTTTCCCGGCGGCAGCTGATCCGCGCGCAGTAGCAGGCGGGCGACGCGACCACCCTTGACGAGATGCGTGTCGAGGATTTCGTCGATATCCTCGCGTGTCTTGAAGCCGTACCAGACGCCTTCAGGGTAGATCACCAGCGTCGGCCCCAGCTCGCAGCGATCGAGGCAGCCGGCAGAATTGATCCGGGTCGCCGGCAGGCCGAGTTCCTTGGCGCGCGCCTTCATATAGTCGCGGAGTTTCTCGCTGCCGCTGGCGGCGCAGGAACCGCGCTTGTGGCCGTCAGGGCGGAGATTGGTGCAGACGAAGACGTGGGACTGATAGAAAAGCGGTTCGTCCGGCATGGGGACCTTCTTGCTGTCCTGATACGCCGCTCTCCCTAATGATCGTCACCCCCGCGAAGGCGGGGGCCCATTGTTGCCGAAGACCGAGAGGGTTGCGGCATGGATCCCCGCCTTCGCGGGGATGACGACAAGGAGTTGGCGAGCTGTCTCTTACGTATTCATCGCGTCGAAGAAGTCGGCATTGCTCTTGGAGGAGCGCAGCTTGTCGAGCAGGAATTCCATGCCGTCGACCACGCCCATCGGCATGAGCACGCGGCGCAGGACCCACATCTTCGACAGGGTGCCCTTCTCGACCAGCAGCTCTTCTTTGCGGGTGCCGGCTTTGCTGTTGTCGAGCGACGGGAACACGCGCTTGTCGGCGACCTTGCGGTCGAGCACGATTTCCGAGTTACCGGTACCCTTGAACTCTTCGAAGATCACTTCGTCCATGCGCGAGCCGGTATCGATCAGGGCCGTCGCGATGATCGTCAGCGAGCCGCCTTCCTCGATATTGCGCGCGGCGCCGAAGAAGCGCTTGGGGCGCTGCAGGGCGTTGGCGTCGACACCGCCGGTCAGCACCTTGCCCGAGCTCGGCACCACGGTGTTGTAGGCGCGCGCGAGGCGGGTGATGGAATCGAGCAGGATCACGACGTCGCGCTTGTGCTCGACCAGGCGCTTGGCCTTCTCGATCACCATTTCCGCGACGGCGACGTGGCGCGAGGCGGGTTCGTCGAAGGTCGAGCTCACGACCTCGCCCTTCACCGAGCGGGCCATGTCGGTCACTTCTTCCGGCCGCTCGTCGATCAGCAGGACGATCAGGTAGACTTCAGGGTGATTGGCGGAGATCGAATGCGCGATATTCTGCAGCATCACTGTTTTGCCGGTGCGCGGCGG
>CAIUCF010000658.1 GCA_903897565.1 uncultured Rhodospirillales bacterium
GGTGATCAGATGATCGCCGCCGGCAGCGATGGCGCGGGCGCCGTGATGGCGGATGTCACGGAAGAAGCCTTCGATCAGCTTCAACGAGTCCATCAGGTCGAGCGGATTGACCGGTGAATCGCCGGCGTCGACGACGTTCACCAGATCGTAGGGCGCGACCTGGGTGACGTGATGGACCCGGCGCATGAAGCTGGACTGGCTGCGGATTTCGCGTGGGCCGTGGCGGGCGCCGGCCCTATTGGTGGTGCCGCCGTCGAAGGGCACGCCGACCAGGGCGATATCGGCCCCGGCGGCGCTGGTGGCGAAGGGCAGGCGCATGAAGCTCGGCCATCCGGCAAAGCGCGGGATGACCGCCGCGTCCTGCGGCTGGTTGAAACTCATCTCAGATCCCGAATTCGGTCTTCACGGCGGCCGTGATCAGCGAGACGTGGTCGTCGACCAGCCAGGACCCCTTCTCGGCGGTGGAGCCCTGGGCGCGCGCCAGCACGCCGGAAGCGGGAACGAAGCCGGGGCGCACGGGTGTGCGGTCATACGTCGGGAACTTGGCCGGGCCGTCGGTCGGGACTTTGTCCAACTCGACCAGTTCCGGGCGGAACAGCAGCATCATCGAGGTCTCGAGCAGGCTGGCGTGTTCGAGATCGGTGCCGGGGAACCCTTCCGGGAACAGCTTGTCGAGGGTCTCGCGCTTGACGAAATCCCAGTATTCGAGCCGCAGCGCCGTCATGTCGCCGATGCCGTCATGCTTCAGCTCACGGATCGCGAGGTCGAGGGCCTCGACGATCGGCCAGGTATTCTCGAAATGGCCGTTGATGATGACGATCTTGCGGGCGCCGTGGAGCCCGAGATTGTGGATGACGTCGCGGATCACCATGACCAGGGTATTGGAGTTGAGGCTGGTCGTGCCCGGGAAGGCTTCGCCGCCGCCGGAGCGCGGCTGCGACTTGTAGCCATAGGGAATGGTCGGGGCGACGATGCCGCCGACATTGCGGGCGACGCGCTCGGCGATGGCGGTCGGCAGGATGACGTCGACGCCGAGCGGCAGGTGGGGCCCGTGCTGCTCGGTCGCGCCGACGGCGAGGAAGACCGGGGCGCCGGCGGCCATCTTGGCGGAAAACTCGGGCCAGCTCAGCTCGGCCATGAAAACGCTGTCAACCATGGTGATACTCCTTGTTCTTGTTGGCTCGGGCCGCCCGCTAGAGCGGCGCCTCGCCGCGATCGGCCCCGATGCCCTGGCCGGTGACGTTGGCGGCTAGATCGGAGGCGAGAAACAGATAGGTTCCGGCGATGTCGTCGGGCTCCATCAGGCCGGGCAGGGCCTGGCCCTTGAGGATGCTGTCGAGCAGGACGCCCTGATTGCTGCCGGAACGCGCCGCCATGATGTCGAGCGAGCGCAGCGACGCCTCGGTGCGGACCCAGCCCGGGCAGACGGCGTTGACGTTGATGCCATGGGGGCCGAGCTCCTTGGCCCAGGTCTTGGTCAAGCCGATCACCGCGTGCTTGGAGGCGACATAGGCACTGAACAGCGGCTCCGACGTCCGCGCCCAGACCGAGGCGGTATTGATGATCTTGCTACCGCGCGCCAGCATCGGCAAGGCGGCGCGCGTCACCATGAAGGTGCCGGTGACGTTGATGTCGATGATGCGGCGGAACGTGGCCTCGTTCTCGGCGCTGGGATCGTCGAGTGGTGTGAGCCGCTCGTACCCGGCATTGTTGATCAGCACGTCGATGCGGCCGACCGCGGCAAACAGCGCGGGGAGTCCCTCGGCGCGGGTGATGTCGACGACATAGCCCTTGGCGCCGAGTTCGGCGGCGACGGCCTCAACTTGGGGATCATCGGCGAGGAGGTGCAGCGTTGCGCCCTGTGCGGCGAAGGCGCGGGCGATGCCGAGGCCGATCCCGCGGCTCGAGCCGGTGATGACGACGGTGCGGCCGGCGAAGGCGCGGGCGCCTGCTACGGGGATGATCATTGCACCGGTCCCGCGCTTTGCCGCACCATGCGCAGCACGTCGTTGCGCAGTTTGAAGAATTTCTCGCTGTCGCGCATTTCCAGGGTCCGTTCCTTGCCGAAGACGGCGGCGACGTCGACGATTTCGGCGATCCGCGCCGGGCGCTTGGTGAAGACCACGATCTTATCGGCGAGGAACACCGCCTCTTCGACGTCGTGGGTGACGAAGATGATGGTCTTGGAATCCTGCGCCTGGATCTTGCGAAGTTCGAGCTGCAGCCCTTCGCGGCGTTGCGCGTCGAGCGCCCCGAACGGCTCGTCCATCAACAGGATTTCCGAGCCCGCCGCCAGGGTGCGGGCGATGGCGATACGCTGGCGCATGCCACCCGAGAGCTTGTTGGGGAAGGTATCCGCGAAATCGGCCAGGCCGACCATCTCGAGATAATGATCGCGGCGCCGCGCCTTCTTGGCCGGGGTGAGGTCGTGGCGATATTTCATGCCGAAATCGACATTGCCGGCCACGGTCAGCCAGGGAAACGACGAATAGGACTGGAACACCATGCCGCGGCGCAAATCGGGCTTCTCGATGACGTCGCCCTCCATGCGGATCTCGCCGTCGCTCGGCGTGTCGAGGCCACCGACCATGCGCATGAGCGTGGTCTTGCCGCAGCCCGAGGGGCCGAGGAACACGATGAACTCGTTACGCTGGACGCGGAGATCGAACACCGGGGCGACGACGCTGAGCTCGCCGAAATTCTTGGTGATGCCGTCGAAGACGAGATAGTCGGTTGTCATCGCCGGCCTCACAGATAACGGAACATACGGCGGTGCAGGAGCCGCAGCAGCTGGTCCGACA
>CAIUCF010000659.1 GCA_903897565.1 uncultured Rhodospirillales bacterium
ACAATTCCCAACCCGGCCGGCATCGCATCCTGAATTAATCCAGCAGCAAGACAGCCTTCACGGCGTGGCCGTGATGGGAATCCTCGATCGCCTCGTTGATCTTGGCGAAGGGGTAGGTCTTGATGAAGCGCTCGATCGGCAGCTTGCCGGACTTCTGCCAGGCGACCAGCTGCGGCAGGAACTCGTCGGGCAGGCTATCGCCTTCGGTGATGCCCTTGATGGTCATGCCGACCATCAACAGGTTGATGATCGGCAGGGTCAGAACCGCATCCATGGGATTGGGCACGCCGATCAACCCGAGGCTGCCCTTGGCCGCCAGCATGGTCACCGCCGCGGCGATGGCGCCGGCATTGCCGCTGGTATCGAGGATGTTGTCGACGCCGGCCGGCAAAATCGCCCTGACCGCCGCCGCCGTATCGCCGGCCTTCGGGTCGATCGCGTGGTGCGCACCCAGTGACAGCGCCAATTCGCGACGTTCCGCACGCGGCTCGATCAGGATGATCGTCGTGCAGCCGGCGATCACGCCGCCGAGCACGGCGCTTAAACCCACGGCACCGCCGCCCATCACGACGAGCGATGAACCGGGCCGCGCCGCGAGCGAGCGGACAACGCCCCCGACGCCAGTCTGGACGCCGCAGCCGAGCGGTGCGAGCGTCCCGAGATCCGCATCGGCCGCGACCTTGACGACGTTGCGTTCATTGGCGATCGCGAGGCTGGCGAAGGAAGACTGGCCGAAGAAGTTGCCGGCGATCTTGGCGTCGTGCTGATGCAGCGGCGTCGAGCCGTCCGAGCGGCAGCACCCGAAGTTCAGCGGCATGAAGCTTTCGCAATAGGCGGGATCGCCGCCCTTGCAGCGCACGCAGCTGCCGCAATAGTTGAAGGTCATCAGCACCTTGTCGCCGACCGCGATCTTGGTGACATTGGCCCCGATCGCCTCGACGATACCGGCGCCCTCATGGCCCAGCACGGCAGGAAACGGGCTGCCGAGGGCGCCCGAGGCAAAAACGATATCGGTATGGCAGATGCCGACGGCCTTGATCCTGACCAGGATCTCGTCCGATCGCGGGGCGTCGATGGTGATGTTTTCGATCTGGAACGGGCCGTTGGGCTCGCGAACCAGTGCGGCGATAGCGTCCATGGTGTCTCCCGGGAATCTCGGCGGGAGTTGCCACCCGCTCAGTTGATATTCCCGAGGACAATAACGTCAAACACAGGTCGATAAAAGAGCCACATCGCTTCCCGCAGCAAATGCCCTCTCCGCCCCGAAGGGCGGAGAGGGACAGGGTCTTACAGTGCCTCGACGATCGTGACGTTGGCCTGACCGCCGCCTTCGCACATCGTCTGCAGGCCGAGCTTGAGACCGCGCGCCTTGAGCGCGTAGATCAGGGTCGTCATCAGCTTGGTGCCTGAGGCGCCGAGCGGATGGCCGAGCGCGATCGCGCCGCCATTGACGTTGAGCCGCGCCGGATCGGCGCCGATCTGCTGCAGCCAGGCCAGCGGCACCGGCGCGAACGCCTCGTTGACCTCGTAGAGATCGATGTCGCCGATCTTCATCCCGGCCCGCTCCAGCGCCTTCTGGGT
>CAIUCF010000660.1 GCA_903897565.1 uncultured Rhodospirillales bacterium
ATCGTCATGAGCGGAGCCAGTCGGGTACCCCATCCGGAGAGTCAGGCGGATGAGCCGGTGACTTTGCTCGGGCCGGATTTCCCGTTCGGCTACGATCATTACCTGCAGCACCCGGCCGGGCTCGGCGCGGTGCCGGCATCGGCCCATGGTGCCGAAATCGCGGTGGTCGGCGCCGGGATTTCGGGGATCGTCACCGCCTATGAGCTGATGAAGCTGGGATTTCGTCCGGTGATCTACGAGGCCGAGCGCATCGGCGGCCGCCTGCGCTCCGAACCGTTCCATGACGGCGCCGGAACCATCGCCGAACTCGGCGCGATGCGCTTCCCGCCCTCGTCGAAAGCGCTCTATCACTACTTCGATTTGGTCGGGCTGGAGACCAAGCCCTTCCCCAATCCGCTGACCGCCGCCGCCGGCAGCACCGTGATCGAACTCGGCGGCGAGCGCCACTACGCCGAGACCCTGGCCGACCTGCCGCCGATCTTCGCCGAAGTCGAGGCCGCCTGGAACCAGGCACTCGAAGACGGCGCCCTGTTCAGCGCGATGCAGGACGCGATCCGCGCCCGCGACGTGACCCGGATCAAGGAACTGTGGAACCCGCTGATCCCGCTGCTCGACGAGGAGAGCTTCTACGGCTTCATCGCCGGCTCGAAAGCCTTCCGCAGCCTCAGCTTCCGCCACCGCGAGGTGTTCGGCCAGGTCGGCTTCGGCACCGGCGGCTGGGACACCGATTTCCCCAATTCGATGCTGGAGATCCTGCGCGTCGTCTATGGCAATGCCGATACCGACCAACGCTCGGTAGTCGGCGGCTGCCAGCAATTGCCACAGCGATTATGGCGCCACGCGCCCGAGAACATCGTGCATTGGCCCGCGGGCACGAGTCTGGCCTCGCTGCATAACGGCGTGCCGCGCCCGGGAGTCACCCGGATTCAGCCCGGCCCGACCGGAACCGGCGTCACCATTACCGATCGCTGGGGCAGCGAAGCCACGTATTCGGCGATGGTCGCCGCCTGCCAGATCTGGCTGCTCTCGGCCCGCATCGACTGCGCCGAGAGCCTGTTCAGCCCGGCGATGTGGATGGCGATGGAACGCACCCACTACATGAAATCGTCGAAGACCTTCGTGATGACCGACCGGCCGTTCTGGAAGGACAAGGATCCCGTCACCGGCCGCGACCGCATGAGCATGACCCTTTCGGATCGCATGACGCGCGGCACCTATCTGCTCGACCAGGGCGACGACCAGCCGGGCGTGATCTGCCTGTCCTATACCTGGAACGACGACGCGCAGAAATGGTTGTCCCTGCCGGTCGGCGACCGTGTCGAGCTGATGCTGCACAATCTCAAGCAGATCTATCCCGAGCTTGATCTGCGCGGCCACATCGTCGGCGAGCCGATCACGATGTCATGGGAAGCCAATCCCAATTTCATGGGCGCCTTCAAGGGCAATCTGCCCGGCCATTATCGTTATCAGTATCAGCTGTTCAGCCATTTCATTCAGGATACGCTGCCGCCGCATCAGCGCGGCATCTTCGTCGTCGGCGACGATATCTCGTGGACCGCCGGCTGGACCGAGGGCGCGGTCACGACCGCCCTCAACGCGGTATCCGGCCTGCTCCGCCATTTCGGCGGCGGCGCGCATCCCGACAATCCGGGCCCGGTGGAACAATGGGCCGCGCTCGCGCCGCTGAAACTGCCGGATTAGGGGGCCTCGTGACCC
>CAIUCF010000661.1 GCA_903897565.1 uncultured Rhodospirillales bacterium
CACTCGGCGCGACCCGATTGCTCGATGACGCTGATTCCCGCGCGATCTGGGCGGCGATCGGTTCGGTCCAGCCGCTGCTGGCGGGTCCGGAGCGTCTGATCTGGCGGTTGTGCCCGACGCCGAACCTGGGCGCCTCGGCGATGGCCGAGATCGCGGCGGCGCTGCCGGGCAGCGAGGGCTACTACGACTGGGGCGGGGGACTGCTCTGGATCAGTCTCGATCCCGAGCTCACCGGTCCCGATGGTGGTGCCGCGGCCGTTCGGGCGGCACTCGGCCGGTTCGGTGGCCACGCCAGCTTGTTGCGCGCGCCGGAACCGGTTCGCCGGGTCGTGGCGGTGTTCGATCCGCCGGATCGAGCACTCGGCTCCCTGACCCGGCGGGTCAAGGCGAGCTTTGATCCCCATGGGATCCTCAATCCCGGTCGTCTCCACGAAGGATACTGAACCCGCGATGCAAACCCATTTCTCCGACACGCAACTCGCTGATCCGGATATCGCGGAGTCGGCGCAGATCCTGCGCTCTTGCGTGCATTGCGGCTTCTGCACCACGACCTGCCCGACCTACACCCTGCTCGGCAACGAGCTCGATTCGCCGCGTGGCCGCATCTACCTGATCAAGGACATGCTGGAGAACGACCGCGCCGCCACGCCGGAAGTGGTCAAGCATGTCGATCGCTGCCTTTCCTGCCTCAGTTGCATGACGACCTGCCCCTCGGGGGTGAACTACATGCATCTGGTCGATCACGCCCGCAGCCATATCGAGAAGACCTACAAGCGCCCGCTGGCTGAGCGCGCGCTGCGGGAACTCCTGGCCCTGGTGTTGCCGTCGCCGCGGTTGTTCCGTCTGGCGCTCAGGCTCGGCGGGCCGTTTCGTGGCCTCGCCGGGCTGCTACCGGGCCGCCTCGGCGGCATGATGCGGATGGCGCCGGCGAACCTCCCTGCGCCGTCGCCGTGGGATCGCCCCCAGGTAATTCCCGCCGAGGGCACGCGGCGCAAGCGGGTCGTCTTGATGAACGGCTGCGCCCAGCAGGTCCTCGATCCCGCGATCAACGAGGCGACGATCCGGCTGCTGACCCGCCACGGCGTCGAGGTCGTCATTGCGGCGGGCGCAGGCTGCTGCGGGGCGCTGGTCCATCACATGGGCCAGGAGGAACGCGCCCATGTGAAGGCGCGCGCCAACGTCGACGCCTGGAGCCGCGAGCTCGAGGGCGCCGGGCTTGACGCCATCATCATCAACACCTCGGGCTGCGGCACGACGGTCAAGGATTACGGCTTCCTGCTGCGCCAGGAGCCGGCCTATGCCGCCCGCGCAGCGACGCTCGGTGCGATGACTCGCGATATCACCGAATTCATGAGCGAGATCGGGCTGCAGGCGCCGGTGCGGGCGAGCAATCTCACCGTGGCCTATCATGCCGCCTGCTCGCTCCAGCACGGCCAGCGTGTTCGCGAGGCGCCCAAGGCGCTGCTGCGCGCGGCCGGTTTCGCCGTGAAGGAGATCGCCGAGAGCCATCTCTGTTGCGGCTCCGCGGGCACCTACAACCTGATGCAGCCCGAGATCGCGACCCGGCTACGCGACCGCAAGATCGGCCATATCGAGGCGACGACACCCGATCTGGTCGCGGCCGGCAATATCGGCTGCATCACCCAGATCGCATCCGGCACGGCATTGCCGATCGTCCACACGGTCATGCTGCTGGATTGGGCGACGGGCGGGCCGAAACCCGCGGCGCTTTCCGGACTCTAGCGCCGGGAATTACCGGTAGGGAATCGTCATCGTCTTGCGGAACAGCAGCGGCGACATCCCGGTCCAGCGCTTGAAGGCGCGCGAGAAGCTGGCGGTTTCGGCAAAGTCGAGCATCTCGGCGATCTGCGCAATCGAGAGGCGAGAGCGCTCAAGATACTCGCGGGCGCGCTTCTCGCGCACGCGGTCGAGCACCGAGCTGAAGACGAGGCCCTGGGCGGCAAGGCGTCGATGCAAGGTGCGCTCGGAGATGGCGAGCTTCTCCGCGACCTGGGTCGCCGTCGGGAAGCCCTTCGGTGCGGTCATCATGACGCTGTAGAAGCGCTCGACCATGTCGTCATGGGCGCGGGGCTGATTGACCAGCTGATCGCAGAGCCGTTGGTAGGTTTCCTCCATGAGCGGGCTGGCCATCGGCATCGGTTCGCTGCCAATGCCGGGCCGGAACACCCATTTCGTCTGGCCGGCGTTGAAGCGTACCGGCACCCCCAGCAGCTGTTCGCAGTCGAGCCAGCCCGGCGGCCGGTCCAGCACCGAATCGATCCGCTCGAGCGGGAAGGGGCGTTGGCGCATGTCGTTCAGCAGCATCACGACGGAACCGAGCGCGCGCTCGTGCAGGAACTCCCGTAGCGACGGCGGCGCTGTGCTGTCGTCGACCCGCATCGCGATCGGATCCTCGCCGACCATCTCGATCGGATATGTGAGCAGCGAAAACGTCAGCGATTGGTAGCGGTTCAGCAGGCGCAGCCCGGCGGCGACGGTCGGGGCCGAGAGCACGAGCAGGCCGAGCGGACCATAGGACATCAGCCGATAGCGCAGGCCGGTGCGCAGCCAGATTCCCGGGATATGCCGGGTCGCCGCGACGAAGGCTTCCTGGCAGCGCAGCTCCTGGGCGGCGCTGACCTGGCC
>CAIUCF010000662.1 GCA_903897565.1 uncultured Rhodospirillales bacterium
AACCCGATCCAGGGTCACCCGGCATAGATCGACGCTGGAGAGATCTGCCTGCACACCTTCCTTGCCGAGGGTATTTACCCAGATCGCATGACGTTTGATGATTTCCTGAATCTCGATTTCGAGATGTTCCATCTTCCGTGACGTCTGCGCCTCGGAGAGATCGGTCTTGGTCATGTCGGTGCCATCGAAGGACGTCGTGCGCAGGTCGGCGCCCCGGAATTTGGCGCCGTCGATGGTTGCATTCGCCAGCACGGCACCGCCCATCTGAGCGTCGCTGAAATTACAGTTCGAAAGCACCGCCTGGGTGAAATTGGCGCCACGTAGATTGCTGCCGCTGAAATCGGCGCCATTGAGACGGGCACCGCTGAAATCGGCGAAGGTCAGGTCGACCCCGATCGGCACCGCCGACGACATCTTCATGCCCTTGGCGCTAACATTGCGCATCTGGGAATAGTCGAGTCTGGTCTTTGCCAGCTTCGGGTCGGGCACGTTGAGATCGCCTGAATCGGCCTGCGACAGCAACGTCCCCGCCCGCAGATCGGCAGAATCGAGAATGGCTTCGGAGAGGTTGCTGGAGCGCAGATGAGCGCCTCTCAGATCGGCGCCGGCGAGATTGGCGCGGCGCATGTTGCAGCCGATGAAACTGGCGCCGAACAGATTGGCGCCGCGCAGGTCAGTGCCGACAAACTTGCTGCCGTCTAGGATCGCACCGACGAGTTCCGCCCCCTGCAGGATCCGGCGCGAAAAATCCAGTTCGACCGCCTCGAGCATGCTGAGATTGAGGCGTTTTCCTTCACGCAGCTTATGAACGAATCGCTCATGCTTCGAGATCAGAGAATCAATGGCGGCCTGGCTCAGCATTCGATGAGTACATACATCCTGCAGCAACGCGGGATTGACCTTCCCGTAACAGAGCTGACGTTGCGCGGTTGAAGTGGTGACGACGAGCGGGGGTAGGCCCCGTGTGAGAACGGTAACGTCAGGTCGAAACCAGCGCAACCAAATACCCGAAACACGCCAGTCACGGCTGTAAACCGACGCCAATGGACTGCGTTGGAAGTAGAAACTTCATCGCGGAAAGCCGAATCTTATCTGCCTCGTCGGCGTTGCCGGCGAGTTCGAGCATGCGAATCGTCCAGTATATTTCATCGCTCCTGAGGGCCGGATCAGCGCCGAGGGCGACGTCCTGGGCCATCGTCTCGAGCGCCGTGGCGGCCCGTCGACGCATCTCTCTCCTGACCCCGTCGATCGTCCCCTTGACCGCGCCGTCGAGCCCGATCTTGTCGGCAAAGCTACCGCATTGCCGCAAGGCGCTCACGCTGTCCTCCGCCCGTTTCAACACGGCGACCGTCGCACCGCTTCCGGCGGCAATGCCGCTCTGAACCGACTCTCCCGCCTCGAAGACGATGGCGTTGACCAGCCGCTCGGCGGTGCCCCGAACCGAGGTCAATTGCTTGCGGGTGTCGCGGTCTCCGGTGAGAATCGTCTTCTCTCCGGCGCTCAACGCCGCCACAAGGATTTCAGCCTTCTTCGCGCGAAGATTGAGGTCGCCGACGCTCGCCTGGACCGCGGCGGCGGCGCGGCGATCCATGTCGCCCATGACGAAGACGGTCAACCGGCCCTGCAACTCGGCTTTGGTCGCGTTGGGAAGCCCCGAGAGGATTCCCGGAATATCGTCGAGGAACTCGCCAGGCACCGCGAGCCTGAACATGACGGCGAGCAGAATCCCGTAGACTCGATCGACCGTCGACGGCTGGAGGTCGAGAATCATGTGGCGCAATGGCGGTCGGTCCTCTCGGGCGAGCGCACGCACGGGCTTAAGCGGCAGCAGTCTCTTGACGACGCGGATCTGCGGTGCCACGTCGATCAGGCGAATTGCCTGCTGCATCTCGGCGAGCAACTCCAGCGAATCGCCCAGCAGTGCTTTACGGTCGCCCCGGTCGGTCAGCGCCCTATCGACCGCCGCGCGCAGCAAATCCACCGCCCACCGCCAAATCTCGTCCTGAAGCGAGAGTTCATCGTCCGAATCGATCCCGGTGAGCGCCGAAATCCGCCGTTGCCAGTCCTGGAGCAAGGCCGGATCGGTCTGGCGGGCGAGATAGTCCCACGCCAGCGACATCAGCAGGCGGGAGACGTAGCCGCTGCCGTCCTTGTCGGGCGCGTTCACCAAAGCGTCCTCGACGGGCATGTACAGAATTCGTTGAACCGTCATCGTCCGGGGCGGACGTACCTGGACGATCCGCGCCCGCATGCCATCCAGCGCCGCCTTGATCTCCGGCTTATGACGCATTGCCTCGAGCATGGTCACGACACGGCGAAACTTCTCCTCCGGAACCTCTTCCAGGGGCGAGATCAGAGCGGCGAGCGCCTCCGTTTTCGTGTCAGTGACCCGATCGTTCATAGTCCTCCGCATGCAGCAGCGACGTTTCCGGTACCCGAATGAACAATACCCCATACAATGAGACAAATCACCGGTAGTCTGACGCCGTGATCCACTGAGCCGAGGCTGGATTCCGAAAGTACAGATTACCCCTCACCGCCAAGAGGCGGTTACCAGTTCAGAGCGTAGAGAATTAGGATTTGGTAAAGATAGCGCCGCCGGAGGCCAATTCACCGCTTTCTTCGTAGTCGTGCGACTCTCCACGATAATCCGAGACATTCCAGCAGCCGGGCGCCTCGGCCTCCTGCAGGTATCCCGGACCGATCGGCACCTTGCCGTGGCCGCCGGGGATATCGAGGACGTATTCAGGCTGGCACAGGCCGGACAGCCGCCCCCGCAACGCCCGCATCAGTTCCCGCCCCTTCTTGATCGTGGTCCGGAAATGGGCTGTGCCCGGCGCCAGATCGGTCTGATGCAGGTAATAGGGTTTGATTCGCAAAGCGACGAACCGGCGGAACAACGCCTCGAGAACCGCTGCGTCGTCGTTGACGCCCTTCAGCAACACCGTCTGGCTCACCATCGGAATCCCGCTGTCAACGATTCGTCGGCACGCCATCGCCGCCGCTTCGGTCAATTCACGCGGATGATTGGCATGGAGGGCAACGAACACAGCCTTCTCCGACCGCAACGCCTGCAACAGCGCGGCATCGATTCTGTCGGGATCGACCACGGGAACGCGGGTATGCAGCCGGATCACGGCGACGTGATCGATCGACGAGAGCGCGGCGATGATGCCGGCAAGCCGTCGCGGTGCCAGAATCAGAGGGTCCCCCCCGGTCAGGATGACCTCCCAGATCGTCGGGTTCGCTGCGATATAGGCGAAGGCGGCATCGAGTTCATCCGCGTTCATGCCATCCCCCCCCGGGCCGACCATTTCGCGGCGGAAGCAGAATCGGCAATAGACCGGACAGGCATGCGACGGCTTCAGCAACACGCGATCGGGGTAGCGATGCACCAGCCCGCGCACCGGCATATGCCGATGATCGCCGATCGGGTCGGCATTTTCTGCCGCCGCGTGCCGCAGCTCACGGGCATCGGGCAAGAATTGCCGCGCGATGGGATCGTCGATGTCGGCCCGATCGATCAGCCCCGCCATCTGCGGCGTGACCGCGATGGCGTATCGTTCGGCGACGGCTTCGAGGACGCCCCGCTCGGCTGCGGGCACGAGACCGGCATCGATCAGATCGCCCACACGACGCAGAGTCGCTGGCGTTTTGGTCATGATATTCTCCGGACCCACGACGCCGCTAGAGAGCGTCCCGTGCGATCCGCTGAATTTCCTCGCGCACGAGCCGCTCGACCAGACCGGGGAGATGCTCGTCCAGCCAGCTTTGCAGCATCGGCTTCAAGACATCCTTCGTGATCTCCTCGAGCGTCACGGCCCGATCGGAGAGATACACGTCGGCGCGCCGATTACGTCCAAGTTGTTGAGCTAGGCCGGCAATCGTCGCGCTCGATACCGATGCCGTCGATTCGGAAACCAGACGATCCCGCTCATAATCCCGGCGCAGCGGCGGCAGTTCGGGCTCGTCCCAACGCACGGGCTCCGGCTCCGGCGCGCGGTACGGCGGCGGCGCAGGCGCGGGTTCCGGCGCTCTGACAGGCTCGTCCGGCACGATATTCGTGAGTTCGAGGATATCGTCGTCCTCGAGCTCGGCCTCGACCATAAGCGGCGCGACGGGTGCTGCCGGCGCAGGTGGCGGCGGTGGCGGTTCCGGCGTCGCCGCAGGCTCGAGCGCGGTCGGCAGATCTGGAAGTGCGACCTCCGCCTGCGGGGGCGCGGTCTCCGCATCCTCGGCGATGATCCTGCGGATCGACGCGAGGATCTCCTCCATTGAGGGTTCTTGATTCTTGGGATCCGACATAAGCGCTCAAACCGATTACAAGATTCCGCCAAGTGTAGCGGATAGAGGGGGTTGCGACTATGATTAGCTGCAAATCCCGCGCCGCGCCGCCGCCCCGGC
>CAIUCF010000663.1 GCA_903897565.1 uncultured Rhodospirillales bacterium
CGCCGACGATCAGGGCGACGGGCTTATCCATCCTGCGGTTCCTCCTGCTATTGCCACCAGCCTACCACGACGACTTCGCGTGCGATGCTCTCATCGCGCCGCGGCGGCAACGAACTCTCCTACTGCCGCGTTGAACCCCTCTGCCGCCTCGATGTTAATCGAATGCCCGCCCTCGAGTTCGACGACCTGAAGCGTCGGTAAGGCTTGCCGCCCCGCCGCGGCAAGGGGCTGGAAGCGCTTCTCCCAGATTCCATGGACCAGCAGGCTTGGGACCTTCGTCTCGCCGAACCGATCGATCACGGAAAGCCGGGGCAGGGTACCGCGTACGCCATTGGCGATGCCTTTGGGCGAGATACCCGCAGCATCATCGAGCATCTCGTTCTTGACGGCTTCCGAGAAGCGGGTGGCAAAGCGCGGATGATAGGGCAGGTCCTCGATCGCCGGGATACCGCCCTGCTCCAACGCATCAGCACGCGCCATATGCTCCTCCGGCGTCCCCAGCCCGTTCGCTGGTGACAGCGCCGAGAGCGAGTTGGTGAAGACCTGGCCAATCACGCGCTCGGGATGGGTCAGGGCGTAATTCATCGTCAAGCCGGCGCCGAACGACTGTCCGCACACGAACCATTGTTCCGCCTTCAACTCCTGCCTGATCTGATCGAAGAGCCGCGCGTAGTTATCGATATCATATGCGGACAGATCATCCGGTGTCGGCGACCGTCCATGGCCCCAGAGTTCGAGCACCACGGGACGGCAAAACCGCTTCAGCCCTTCCAGATTCGGGCGCCATTGCGCCCGGCTGGAGAGAAAGCCATGGACCAGCAGCAGACGGGGCCCATCGCCCTCGTGGGCCTCGACATGGGGCCGCATCTAAGCCGCCCGGCTGGCCCGGTTGTCTTCGATGATCAGGTCGGCACCCTTCTCGCCGATCATGATCGCCGGGGCATTGGTATTGCCGGAGGGAATGTTCGGCATGATCGCGGCGTCGATCACGCGGAGCCCCTGGATGCCATGGACCCGCAGCCGCTCGTCGACGACCGCCAGCGCGTCCGGGCCCATCTTGCAGGTGCCGACCGGGTGATACATCGACTGCGCATTGTCGCGAATAAAGGCGAGGATCTCCTCGTCCGACTGGAAGTTGACGCCCGGCGCCGTCTCCTCGATGACATGATCGGCGATCGGCTTCTGCGCGAAGATATTACGGATCCAGCGCAGGCCCGAGATCATGGCGTTGCGATCCTCCTCCGCGGTGATGTAGTTGGCGAAGATCGCCGGCGCCATGCGGGGATCGGCCGATTTCAACCGCACCCGGCCGCGCGAATGCGGGCGCAGGTGGCAGACCGAAGTGGTCACCCCGGGATGCGGCTCCGACATCATCTTGCCCGAGGGCGAGAACACCATGCTGTAGGGGCGGAAATTCATCTGCAGGTCGGGGCGGTCGACATGGAAGCCCGAGCGGACGAAGGCGCAGGCTTGCGAGGCCCCCAGTGTCAGCAAGCCCGTCCGCGACACCGCGTAGCGCAGCACATGCGGCGCGATCCGCCAGCCATTGATGTACTGGTTGATCGAGAAGGCGCGATCGACCTTGCAGCGGTGATGGACATAGAAATGGTCCTGCAGATTCTCGCCGACGCCGGGCAGATCATGGACCACGTCGATGCCGTGCTCGTGCAGATGCTCGGCAGGGCCGACGCCGGACAGCATCAACAGCTGCGGCGAGTTGATGACGCCCGCGGCCAGGATGATCTCGCGCGCCTTGACCTCGCGCGGCTGGCCCGAAACGCGATAAGCGAGACCGACGGCCCGCTTGCCCTCGAACAGGATGCGGTCGGCCTGGGCCTCGACCTCGATCGTCAGGTTGGCGCGCGCCCGGATCGGCTTGATGAAGGCCGCGGCGGTGGATTCCCGCCTGCCGTCGCGGATCGTGTACTGGAGGAAGCTGACGCCTTCGTGGCTGCCGCCGTTGAAATCCTCGATCGGCGCAATCCCGGCCTTGACGGCTGATTCGATGAAGGCTTCGGACGCCGGGTGACGAAAGGTGGTGTCGCTGACGACCATCTCGCCCTCGCCGCCGCGGGTCTCGCTGCCGCCGCGTTCGTTGCGTTCGCTCTTCTTGAAATACGGCAGCACACTGTCCCAGGACCAGCCGGCATTGCCCATCTGGCGCCAGCCGTCGTAATCGCCGGGATGCCCGCGCATATAGCCCATGCCGTTGATGGCGCTGGAGCCGCCCAGCGTCTTGCCGCGCGGCCAGTAGATCTTGCGATTGGCGAGTTCGGGTTCCGGCTCGGTCGAATAGCCCCAGTTGACCTTGGGATGGACGAAGACCTTCATCATGCCGGCGGGAATATGGATCCAGGGATTGCTGTCCTTCGGCCCCGCCTCCAGCAGCAGGACACGAGTGTTCGGGTCCTTGGAAAGCCGATTTGCCAGCACGCATCCGGCGGATCCCGCCCCGACGATCACATAGTCATACATTTTCCTGGTTTCTCCCTACTCGATCCGCGTCAGGCGTCCGAGCGTGTTGGCGCGGTCGAGCGCGTCGATATTGCCCAGCAGACGCGACGCCCGGTCTGTGCCGATAACCGGTGCTGTCAGGCTGCGAAATTTTGCCGTCAGCCGCGCGCCCTGGCGGTCGAGATCGCGGTCCGGAATGCCGACATCGGTCTCATAGGCGAGAGTCTCGCCCGATCCGGTCCGGATCGTCACCGCGGCGGCGGTGCCTGCGCGCAAATCGCCGTGAACGCTGACCCGCTCGCGGATCGCGATCAGGGCCGGATCATTGGCGGCGGTGTCGGAATAGCTCGCGATTGCCGCGGTATCGACGCCGGCGGCAGCGAAGGCAGCGGTATGGCGCAGGCTGAACTTGGTCTCGAGACCGGTGCGCGGCGAGGGAATATTACAGACGCTGAGATGACCCGGCGGGATGTGGACGTCGATCGCCGCCATGTCCGAAGCTGCCAGCGCGTGGCGTTCGCGGAGCGTCGCCACGGCTTCCATCGTCGAGTGGGTAAGGTAGCAGGCGGCGTGATACTTGAAGACGGTATCGACGATCGCGCCACCGGGCCGCGGCAGTACGACGTCGCGGATCGGCGAGCCGTCATGCTGGGTTGCAATGAACCCTTGCGCGCTCTCCAGGACATCGGGATTGGCGGTCATACCACGCTTCGCCAGCCGCGCCGCGAGCACGCCGTTGGAAGCCGCCTTGCCGGCATGGAACGGCTTGGCCATGGTCCCGAACATCGATTTCAAGCCGGCGGCCTGGGTCCCGGCGAGACCGAGCGCCATCGCCATCTGGCCCTCGTCGAGGCCGAGCAGCAGCCCCGACGCCGCGGCGGCCCCGAATGTCCCCAGGGTCACCGTGGCGTGGAAGCCGTGATCATAATGCCAGGGCATCACCAGCGCGCCGACATGGACCGCAGCCTCGACCCCGGCGATGAAGGCCCGCAGCACCTCCTCGCCGCTCGATCCCTCGGTCTCGGCAAGGGCGAGCACGGCGGGCAGGATCGCGACCGTCGCATGCCCGAGCATCACCAGATGGACGTCGTCGTAATCGAGCGCATGCGACGCCGTGCCGTTGACCAGCGCCGCCTCGGCCGCGGCGCAACGCATCGAGGTGCCGATGATGCTCGCTTTGCCGATGGAGCTGCCTTCCACTTCCTCCCGCAGAATCCGGGCGACGGGCTCGTCGAGCCCGGCCAGGGTCACCGCAAACCAGTCGAGGATGCAGTGCTTGGCGATCGTTCGCGCGGCGCCATCCAGGCTCGCATCACGATAACCCAGAACATGGCGCGCCAGATCGCGCGTGATCTGCTTGGCAGCTTCGGCCATCCGCTTTCTCCTGCCGGGGTTCCCTCGATTTTGGGTTTGGCCCGGAATAAGACAATTCTGCGTTCAAGTCAGGTCGTCACCCCCGCGAAGGCGGGGGTCCATGGCAGTTGCAGAACCTCGGACCAGCCATGGATTCCCGCCTGCGCGGGAATGACGGATTTAAGTGCGAGCCGAGACATTCACGCCTTCTTGACCGGACGCCCGAGCAGCTGGTCGGCGATGATGCGCTGCTGAATCTCCGAGGTGCCCTCGAAGATCTTGGTGAGCCGCGCGTCGCGCCAATAGCGCTCGACCGGGTGCAGGGTCGTATAACCGGCGCCGCCCAGAATCTGCAGCGCCTCGCTGGTCACCCGCTCCGCCATCTCGGAGGCGAAATATTTCACCATCGAGGTCTGGGTCTTGGCTGGCCGGCCGGAATCGATTTCGTGACAGCAATGATACATCAGCTGCCGTGCCGCCTCGATCTCGGTCGCCATGGTCGCGATCTTGAAACGGATCGCCTGGAAATTCGAGATCGGCTCGCCGAACTGCACCCGCTCCTTGGCGTAGCCGATGGCATGGTCAAGCGCCGCCTGCGCCAGGCCGATCGAGCGCGCGGCGGTATGCGCCCGCGCCGTCTCCAGGAACTGACCCGTCGATTTCAGGCCATTGCCTTCCTCGCCACCGGCGCTGAGCGGGACCCGAACTTCGTCGAAGAACAGCTCCCAGGTCTTCCAGCCGAAATAGCCGATCTTGGGGATCGGCGAACCGGAGACGCCCTTGGGCAATTGGCCACGCGGCTTTTCCACGTTGATGTTGATGGTGCGCGCCCGCGCGCCCGGCGCCAGCGGCTCCTCGATCTTGCACAGCACCATGATGAAATCGGCACCGTCGGCGAACGTGCACCAGTATTTGCTGCCGGTGATGACCCATTCGTCGCCGTCGCGCCGCGCGCGGCAGGAGACGCTGGAGAGATCGGATCCGGTCTGCGGCTCGGAGAACGCCGCGGCGCCGAGATACTGCCCCTTGGCCATCGCCGCGGTCTTCGTCCGACGCTCGGCTTCCGAACCGCGGATATCGACATGGAAGCTGTTGCCGCGCGCGATGATGCTGGCGACGCTCATCCATCCTTGGGCCAATTCCTCGGCGACGAGGCAGTACTCGAAGGCGCCGAGACCCAGCCCACCCAGTTCTTCGGGGATGAGAATGCCGAAGAAACCGAGTTCGCCCATCTTCTCGACCAGCTCGGGCGGGATATCGCCCTTCTCAGGGTCGAGCTTGTTGGCGATCGGGGTCACTTCCTCGCGCGTGAACTCGCGAGCAAGGTCGCGGATCATGATCCGCTCCTCGGTCATGTAGCCTAGTGGCGCGGTGGCGGGTGGGTTCAGGTCATCCATGTCTTGGTCTTCCTCATGCCGCCGCGTGGATGCGCTCCAGCACCGGCAGGATGTAGTTACGAAACTGTGCCGGGTTCTCCGACATCGGGAAATGGCCCAGCCCCTTCATGATCTCGACATGCTCGGCCTTGACCTCGCGCGCGAGTTCGGCGGTCAGCTCCGGCGTCGCCGAGAGGTCATATTCGCCGGTCAGCAGGTAGAGCGGGCATTTGCTGGTGTCGAGGCCGCGCAGCCCACCGTTGCGGAGGTCGCCATCGGTAAAATAATAGTGCAGATCGCCCATAAAGATGCCGGGGCCACCCTGCATGTAGTGCCACAGGGTCTCCCAGCGATCGGCATCCGGCGACTGCGGCGCGATCAGCGAGGCGCAAACGATGGCACCGACCTCGGCGCCGTTGGTGTCCGGGCGATAGACGGCGTTGAGGTTCTCGCCACCCTCTGGCTCCCGCAACTCGGCATAGAGCGCGGATTGCAGGCCGATGGCGGCGCGGAACTCGTCGCCATGACGCAGCGCCAGATGCAGGACGGCGCGGCCGCCGATCGAGCAGCCCATCACCACCGGCTGCTCCAGCTTGAGCGCCCGCTTGACCGCCATCACCGTGTCGACGTAACGGTCGGTCGTCAGGACATAGAGCTCGTTCTGGAAGCCCGCCGGCGGCGAAGATTTGCCATGGCAGGGCAGGTCGAAGACGATGACGCGGTAACGGCTGGTGATCGCCGGGTCGTTCAGGAGCGCGCGGTACTGGCGCCCGTCGGAGCCCGCGGTGTGCAGGCAGAGCAGCGGAATGCCTTCGCCGGCTTCCTCGAAATAGACCCGATGCGGCCGGCCCTCGATATCGAGGCGGAGATAGCGGCCCACGATCGGATCGATGCTGACCACGTTCAGCGGCGCCGGCTTTTCGCTCGCGGCAACGAGCCTTCCGGCCGCGAAGATCGCCTCGATCGAGCGGATATGGCGATAGAACGACAAGGCATCGCCGGAGATATCGAGCTGATAGGTGATGAACATGCCGTAGACGGTCTGGAACCCGACCGGTGGCACGGGCGCGAAGAACTTGTCCCAGGACTCCTGCGTCGCCTTCAGCCGGAAGGTCTCCGCCCCGGTGGCGCCCCTGGTCACCGTGATCGCGCCGCTGGACAGGGCGATCGTCCATAGCGCCGCGCCGGTCACCTCGACGACAATCGCGAGATCGCCGAACTGGGATTGCCAGGCGAGATTCTGATTGGCGGCGAGCGCCGACCCAAGCTTTTCGAACATCCGTTCCTCCGGCTATCTTCTTTGCGACGGACCAAATCGCCGCGCTTTCATTGCCCAGCAGGATTAGAGGTTGCGCGCCCCGGCGCAAGCAGGACATGGCGCTGGCGCTCGATATATCACGAGTGTGATTTGTCGGCGGCTCCCGCGCGAAACGAATAGCCATCCCCGGCTGCATCGGGTTTGATTAACCTCAACAACAACGATCGCCAGATCTGCCCGGGAGGCTCGCATGAGCATGAAGCTTGACCATTACATCGCCGGCCATTCAGTGCCGCCGCATTCGGGCCAGTATTTCGACAATTTCGCACCGGGCACGGGCGAAAAGATCGGCGTCGTTGCCGCCGGCGATGCCCGCGACATCGACGATGCCGTCCGCGCCGCCCAGGCCGCCTTCGCCGAATGGCGCGACCGCAAGCCGATCGAGCGCGGCCGCATCATGATGGACATCGCCCGCGCCATCCGCGCTCACTCGGCGCACCTTTCTGCCCTGGAATCGCTGGAGACCGGCAAGCCGGCCTGGCAGTCGCCGCTCGAGATCGAGGTTGCGGCGCAGTATTTCGAGTTCTACGGCGGCCTCGTCAACGCGATCCATGGCGATGTCATCAATATCGGCGCGGGATATCACTCCTTCACCCGGCGCGAGCCCTATGGCGTGGTCGGCGCGATCCTGCCCTGGAACGCACCGCTCAACCAAACCGCCCGCGCCACCGCGCCGGCGCTGGCCGCGGGCAATGTCGTCGTCGCCAAGCCGTCGGAAGAGACCTCGGCCACCACCGTCGAACTCGCCCGCATCTGCGTCGAGGAATGCGGCTTGCCGGCCGGCATCTTCAACGTCGTGCTCGGCACCGGCAAGAGCGCCGGGGCTTCACTGGTCGAGCATCCGCTGGTGCGCAAGGTCGCCTTCACCGGCAGCGTTCGCGCCGGCCGCGAAGTCGGCCGTATCGCCGCCGAGCGCATCATTCCGCTGACCCTGGAACTCGGCGGTAAGTCGCCCAACATCGTGTTCGACGACGCCGACATGGCGATCGCGGTACCCGGCTCGGCGAAGGCCTTCGTGCTGAACGCTGGCCAGATCTGCCTCGCCGGCACGCGCTGCCTGGTCCAGGAAAACGTCCATGACGAATTCCTCGCCGGCCTCGCCAAGGCCGTCGCCGCGACCACGGTCGGGCCGGAAGCGGACTCGATCGTCGGCTCGATCACGACCAAGGCGCAGTATGAACGGGTGCAATCCTATTACGACCTCGCTCGCGCCGAGGGCGCAAAGGCCGTGGTCGGCGGCACCGTGCTCGATCCCGACAAGGCGAAGGGCGGCTGGTACGTGACCCCGACGGTCTATACCGGCGTCACCTCCGACATGCGGATCGCGCGCGAGGAAATCTTCGGCCCCGTCGCCGCGGTCATCCCTTTCAAGGACGAGGAAGACGCGATCCGGATCGCCAACGACACCGAATATGGCCTTGCCGCCGGCATCTGGACCCAGAACCTCAGCCGCGCACTGCGCGTCGCAGCTAGGTTGGAAGCCGGCCAGATCTACGTCAACGAATACCAGTCCGGCGGCGTCGAGACCCCGCTCGGCGGCTACAAGCAGAGCGGCTACGGCCGCGAGAAGGGGCTCGAAGCCTTACACCACTACACCCAGCTGAAATGCGTGACGATTAAGCTGTAACGGCGGACGCAAGCATCTCCCTCGCCAGCGGGATCACCTCTCGTCCGAAAAGCTCGATGCAGCGCATCAGCTTTTCGTGCGGGAGTTGGCCGGTGCTGTATTTCAGATGGAACTGGCAGGCACCGAGCGGCGGTGCGTTGGTGACGATCTTGCGCGCCACCGTCTCCGGCGCGCCGACATAGAGCGCCCCCGCCTCGATCTCGCGCTCATAATCCGCGCGGGTCATCGGTGGCCAACCGCGCTCAGCCCCCAGCCGCGCCACCATGCGCTGATAATCCGGCCAGAATTCCTCGCGCGCCTGTGCATCGCTCGCAGCGACGTAGCCCGGTGAATGCACGGCGATGGCGGGCACCGGCTTGTCAATCTCCGCGCAAACCCGACGATAGAGCTCGACCAGCGGGATGAAGAGCCGCGGATCGCCACCGATGATGCCGAGCGCGAGCGGAAATCCATACAACGCGGCGCGGGCGACCGATTCCGGCGCGCCGCCAACCCCGATCCAGGTCGTGAGCTTGCCTGTCTCGAAGGGCGGATAGACCGGCTGATTGACGAGCGGCGTGCGGAATTGGCCCTGCCAGGTGACCGGCTGCTCTTCGATCAGCGCCGCGAAGAGCGCGATCTTGTCGTCGAACAACATATCGTATTGGGAGAGCGGGTGGCCGAACAGCGGGAAGGATTCGGTAAAGGAGCCACGGCCGAGAATGATCTCGGCCCGGCCGTTTGAAAGCGCGTTCAAGGTGGAAAACCGCTGATACACTCGGATCGGATCGTCCGAGCTGAGCACGGTCACCGCGGAGCCGAGACGGATGCGGCTGGTGCGGGCAGCAATCGCGCCGAGCACGACCTCGGGCGCCGAAACCGCGAAATCGTCGCGATGGTGCTCGCCTACGCCGAAGAAATCGACGCCCAGTTCATCCGCTAGGACCGCCTCCGCGACGACGTTGCGAATTACCTGCGCCTGCGGCAGCAGATTGCCATCGGGACCGCGGGTGACGTCGCCGAACGTATCCAGCCCGAACTCGAAACTCTGCGCCATCCGGAATCCCCTCGCTCCGCCCGTTCGCGGCAAGCCTAACGCATCCACGCGCGATCCGCGATCCTTAGGCAGTGCCCTGGTCGCGTCCATTTGGTGGCCGACGGATTTCATGTTAACGAAGAGACGCCCGGTGGCGACGCACAGAGCGGCGGCGGGCGCCCGCGACCTGTTCCCCAGAAGGGCCGATGACCGATCCCAACCTCGCCTCAGCGCTCCAGCCGACACCGATCATCGACTCAGATCATCCCGCGGTAATCGCTTTCGCGCGGGCAACAATCGGCGATCTTGAGGGCGATATCGCCCGAACGGTGGCGCTGCACTATGCGATCCGCGACGGCTTCCGCTACGATCCCTACAAGCTCGATCTCTCCGCCGCCGGGCTCTCGGCGAGCCGCGTCATCGCCAATGGCTATGGCTGGTGCGTGCCGAAGGCGATCCTGCTGGCCGCGGCGGCGCGGGCCGTCGGCATCCCGGCCCGGGTCGGCTTCGCCGATGTCCGCAACCACCTCTCGACGGCGCGGCTGCGCGAGTCCATGGGCACGGATGTCTTCTACTATCACGGCTACACGGCGATTTATCTCGGGGGCCGCTGGGTGAAGGCGACACCCGCCTTCAATATCGAGCTCTGCGAAAGATTCGGTCTGCTGCCGCTCGATTTCGACGGCATCGCGGATTCGATCTATCACCCCTTCGATGCGAGCGGCCAGCGCCACATGGAATATGTCGGCTTTCGCGGCGAGTTCGACGAGGTGCCGCACCAGGATCTGCTGCGTACCTTCGCCGAGCATTACCCCCACCTCGCCCGCCTCGACGATGCCAG
>CAIUCF010000664.1 GCA_903897565.1 uncultured Rhodospirillales bacterium
CTCCGCCTTCACCCTGATGAAGATGAAGGAGGCCGCCGAGGCCCATCTGGGCGAGACCGTCGACCAGGCCGTGATCACCGTTCCGGCCTATTTCAACGACGCCCAGCGCCAGGCCACCAAGGACGCGGGACGCGTCGCGGGGCTCGACGTCCAGCGCATCATCAACGAGCCCACGGCGGCCTCGCTGGCCTACGGCCTGGACAAGAAGAAGGACGAGAAGATCGCCGTGTTCGATCTGGGCGGCGGCACCTTCGACATCTCGATCCTGGAGATCGGTGAGGGCGTCTTCGAAGTGCGCTCGACCAACGGCGACACGCACCTGGGCGGCGACGACTTCGACCAGCGCATCATCGACTGGCTGGCGGACGAGTTCAAACGCGAGCAGGGCGTCGACCTGCGCAAGGACAAGCTGGCCCTGCAGCGGCTGAAGGAAGCGGCGGAAAAGGCCAAGATCGAGCTCAGCTCCTCGCTGCAGACCGACGTCAACCTGCCCTTCATCACCGCCGACCAGACCGGCCCGAAGCATCTCAACATCAAGCTGTCGCGCGCCAAGCTCGAGAGCCTGGTCGAAGAACTGGTGCAGCGGACCGTAGAGCCCTGCCGCGCCGCGCTGCGCGACGCGGGCTTGACCGCCTCCGATATCGACGAAGTGATCCTCGTCGGCGGTATGACCCGCATGCCGCGGATCAACGAAGTCGTGAAGCAGATCTTCGGCAAGGAGCCCCATAAGGGCGTCAACCCGGACGAAGTCGTCGCCATCGGCGCCGCGATCCAGGGCGGCGTGCTCAAGGGCGAGGTCAAGGACGTGTTGCTGCTCGACGTCTCGCCGCTGTCGCTCGGCATCGAGACCCTGGGCGGTGTCTTCACCCGCCTGATCGATCGCAACACCACGATCCCGACCAAGAAGAGCCAGACCTTCTCGACCGCCGAGGACAACCAGACCGCCGTGACGATCCGGGTGTTCCAGGGCGAACGCGAGATGGCGGCGGACAACAAGCTGCTGGGTCAGTTCGACCTGGTCGGCATCCCTGCCGCCCCGCGCGGTGTGCCGCAGGTCGAGGTCACCTTCGACATCGACGCCAACGGCATCGTCCAGGTTTCGGCCAAGGACAAGGGCACCGGCAAGGAGCAGCAGATCCGCATCCAGGCTTCGGGCGGCTTGTCCGACGCCGAAGTCGAGAAGATGGTCAAGGACGCCGAGGCGCATGCCGATGAGGACAAGCGCAAGCGCGAGCTGGTCGAAGCCCGTAATCAGGGCGAAGGCCTGATCCACTCGACCGAGCGGACCATCAAGGAGAACGAGGACAAGATCCCCGAGGCCGACAAGGTTGCGGCCAACGAGGCGATCGCGGCCCTGCGCGAAGTGATCGGCGGCGAGGATCCGGCGCCGATCCAGGCCAAGACGGAAGCCCTGGCCCAGGCCTCGATGAAGCTCGGCGAAGCCGTCTACAAGGCCTCGGCCGCGGAAGCCCCGACGGGCGACGCCGGTCCGGGTGCCTCGGGCGGCGGCGCTTCCGGCGGTGCCGATGACCCGAAGGTCGTCGATGCCGATTTCGAGGAAGTCGACGAGCGCAACAAGAAAGGCCACCAGGCTTGATCTAGCCGGTGATATCTGCCACGCCTCCGCTCCACCAGGATCGGGGGCGTGGCCCCTATTTCCGCGATCAGGATGAACGATGGCGAAGCAAGACTATTATGAGATCCTGGCCGTCGCCAAGAACGCCTCGGCCGATGACCTGAAGAAGGCCTATCGCAAGCTGGCGATGCAGTTCCACCCGGACCGCAATCCGGGCGACAAGGCCGCCGAAGCGAAATTCAAGGAAGTCAGCGAGGCCTACGACATCCTCAAGGATGATCAGAAGCGCGCGGCCTATGACCGCTTCGGCCATGCCGCCTTCGAGAATGGCGGTGGTGGCGCCCGTGGCGGGGGGCCCGGCGATTTCGGGTTCGCCTCCGGGTTTGCCGATATCTTCGACGAAATGTTCGGCGAGTTTTCCGGCGGGCGGCGCGGCGGCCAACAGAACGCGCGCGGCTCCGATCTGCGCTACAATCTCGAGGTCAGCCTCGAGGATGCGTTCAAGGGCACCTCGGCACAGATCCGTGTGCCCACTTCCGTCGCCTGCGAGAGCTGCAAGGGCTCCGGCAGCGAGGCCGGTTCGCGCCCGATCACCTGCACGACCTGCAGCGGCCACGGCAAGATCCGCGGCCAGCAGGGCTTCTTCACGATCGAGCGGACCTGCCCGAGCTGCGGCGGCGCCGGTCGCGTCATCGAGAACCCGTGCAAGAGCTGCGGCGGTCAGGGCCGGACCCGGCGCGAGAAGACCCTGTCGGTCAATATCCCGGCCGGCGTCGAGGACGGCACCAGGATCAGACTGTCAGGTGAAGGCGAAGCCGGCTTGCGCGGCTCCGCGCCCGGCGATCTCTACATCTTCCTGTCGGTCTCGGCGCATCGCCTGTTCCAGCGCGACGGCGCCAATATCTTCTGCCGCGTGCCGATCCCGATGACCACGGCGGCGCTCGGCGGGCAGATCGAGGTGCCGACGGTCGATGGCGGCCGCGCCCGCGTCAGCATCCCGGCCGGCAGCCAGTCGGGCCACCAGTTCCGACTCAAGGGCAAGGGCATGTCGGTGCTGCGCTCGACCACGCGCGGCGACATGTATATCGAGGC
>CAIUCF010000665.1 GCA_903897565.1 uncultured Rhodospirillales bacterium
CGGAGAACGGCGCGCCGACCGGTGCGATAGCCAGGGTTGCGACGAGACCGAGCAGAGCGAAGTGGCGCAGGGCGCCGGCACGTGGCGGTGGGCTGGTTGACATGGGGTTCTCCTTGCCTGGATGCGCCGCGGTCGTGAGGCGAACCGCCCCGATACTGCGTCGACACGACGTCATCTTGATATGGTATCCAGATGATATCGGGCCAGACGTGACGTCGCGAGTTCGCCAGCGTTAAATATTTTTCAGGATAGACTTCACGCTCCCGGGAATCATCATCCTGGGCCAAGCTCGCCTGACTTTGCCGGGGATGGTCTTCCCTTGCATTTGCGTCGAGGCGGGCGCAACTACCCCACGTCGCTTTCGCCGATCGTTGTCATGCGGTCGGGCGCGGGCTTTTACCGCAACAAGGGAGCGAGACACCCATCGATGTTGGAGGTACAGCGGTATATCGCCGAGTACCACGAATGGTTCTACCTGATCACGCTTGTCTGGACCTTCTTCGAGGGAGAAAGCTTCGTCATTCTGGCTGGTGCCGTCGCGGCGAAAGGCTTGCTCGATCCCTTCGCCCTGATCGCGTGCGCCTGGCTCGGCTCCTGGCTCGGGGATCAGTGCTGGTTCTTCATCGGACGCTACTTCGGCAAGCGGCTGCTCCTGCGCTTTCCGGAATGGCAGAGCGGGATCGATCGGATTCATGGCTGGATCGAACGCTGGGAGGTTCTGTTCATCCTCAGCTTCCGCTTCATCTACGGCATCCGCAATTTTTCTTCCGCAGCGCTCGGCATCAGCGGGATCGGCACCTCACGGTTCCTGGCGTTGAATTTCGTCTCCGCGGGCCTGTGGTCTTGCAGCTTCGTGGGCGGCGGCTATCTGTTCGGCCAGGCGCTCGAGCACCTGCTGGGACGCTGGGGCACGGAGATCGAGGCCAGTGTGCTCGGCGGCGTCGTGGCGATCGCCGTGATCGCCTGGGCGATCACTCGTCTGCGCCGTCGACGTGCGACGGAGGTGGCGAAGGCGGAGGCGCAGGCCGTCGCGGTCACCGGCGATCCGCCCGAAAACTAGGAATGGGCGAGACTGCGGGTCAGGGCGTCAATGACAGGATATGGCGCGACAGCACGCTCGCCGTCAGCGGACGCAGGCCGAAGGCGAAATGCGGGGTTACGCTGCAGCCCGCGAGGCCAAGGCCCGCATCCGCGGTTGCCAGGACCGCGCCGAGGCGGCGAGCGATATCCATGCGTGTCATGATCACCCGGCGCACGCCGATCGATTGCGCGGCCTCTGCGAAGTCCCGGGCCTCCACCGCGTCGAACACGGCCGGCAGGACGAGGATCGGCTCGAGGTTCAACTCGCTGGCGAGCTTCCCCAATGCGGTCAGGCCGGCGCTGTCGCCGGCGTCGGTTCCGGCGGTGTCGATCAGCACCGGGGCATCATTCAGCATCGGCTCGGTGATCGGGTCGTGGAGGCGCCTCAGCTTACTCAATTCGACGCCGAGGACGGTGAGGAATTCGGCGAGCTGCTCAACGCCGCCGGGGCGGTCGACATCCGTCGTGATGACCGTCGGCGGCCGCAATCCTTCGCGCGAGGCGAGTTTGGCGACGACGGTGGATTTGCCGGCGCCCGGCGGGCCGATCATCATCAGCCGGGCGCCATTGTCGCGCCGTAGCGGCTGGAACTTGATCGCACGTTTCAGGCCATTGGCAAGGAACTTTGCGATATCGGCATTGTTGCGGCCCGCGAGGATCTTTTCGACCAGATCGTGGGGAGCATCGTGCCGATAAAGCGTGGCTTCGACTCGCTCGGCGGTGCTCCGCGGCTCGCGCGCCAGCTCGACGTCGCCGAGGTCGATGCTGTGTCCTGAGAGATCGAGGTCCAGCGCCGCACCGTCGTCCTCGGAGTGATTCAGAAAGCGGAGGCGCATCGCACGATTTTTCCCCAAGGTTCAGACCAATTGAAAATACAGTTTGGCATAACGCGCGCGCGATCGGTAAGTGTTTTGCCCAACAAACAGCATCAAATGCCATGCTACGCTGCGATGGCATGGATGTTCGTGCACGAGGGGGTAAATTATGGCGGTTGAGGTCGATTTGTTCAAGGCGGGCATGCGGCGGCTTGCCGGCCATGTCTGCATCATTACGACGGCCGCCGCTGATGGGACCCGGAACGGCCTGACGGCGACGGCGGTGTCTTCGGTAACGGTTTCGCCCCCGACTTTGCTGTGCTGTATCAACCGGTCCGCCAGCGCCTTCGAGACCGTGAAGGAGACCCATCGCTTCGTCGTCAACGTCATGCCCGAGTCAGAACGCGAGATCGCCTCGCGATTCGCCAGCGGGGATTCCGGCGAGGCACGCTTCACCACCGGCAGTTGGATGACGCTCGCCACCGGTGCTCCGGTCCTGACGACCGCGCTCGTCGCCTTTGATTGCCGCGTTTCCGATATCGCGGAAGTTGGCAGCCACGGTGTCTTTTTCGGCGAAGTCCAGGCGCTCCACATCTCCGACGGCGTCGATCGGCCGCTCTTGTATCTCCAGGGGGCCTATGGTGGGTTCTCGGAGCTCAGCTGACAGAGTGGAAAGTATATTGACGTGATGGACTGGGTTAACGGCCCCGCGCTGCTTGCCTTCGTGCAGGTCGTCGTCATCGATCTGACCCTGGCGGGGGACAATGCGATCGTCGTCGCCCTCGTCGCCGCCCGCGTGGCGCCGGCCCAGCGCGCGAAGGTCGTGGCCCAGGGGATTGCCCTGGCGATCGGCCTCAGGATCGGCTTTGCCGTGCTGGCGTCCTATTTCCTGAATGTCATCGGCCTGACCCTGGCGGGGGGCCTGCTGTTGCTCTGGGTGGTCTGGAAATTGTTCCGGGAGTTGAGGGCAGGCGGCGGGCAGGGGCATGAAGCGGCCGATGGGGCGGGTGCCCCGCTCCTGAAGCCTGTGGCCGCTATGATCCGGATCGTCATCGCCGATATCTCGATGTCGCTCGACAATGTGCTCGCCGTCGCCGGAACCGCGCGCCAGCACGTTGCGGTCCTGGTGGCGGGCCTGGTGCTTTCCGTCGCCTTGATGGGGATCGGGTCGACCCTGGTGATGCGGGTCATGAACCGCTTTCCCGGCGTGGTCTGGGTCGGCCTCGGCGTCATCGCCTATGTCGCGGTCAGGATGATCTGGGACGGCGCCTTCGAGGTTCAGCGCGCCGCTGTGCCCTACCTGCAGCGCAGCTAGGAAGTTAACTCGGAATCTCGTCCGGGACGGCCGTTCCAACGAGGAACAGGCCATCCCGGTTGCCCAGCACAGGGCTGCACCCTCGGCAGGATGCCAGGTAGGTCAAGCGGCTCTCTTCAACTGCCGACGTCCAAGCGCGCCGATGCAGATCATGGCGCTGCTGAAAAGCAGTCCGGCGCCCGGAAGCGGAACCGGATTGATCTGTGCCACGAAACCATCATTCCCTGCCGTTCCCACGACCGTCCCGGCGTTGTTGATGGCCTGGGCGTAGAGATTCTCGCCCGGGAGCGTCAGGAAATCGACCGAACCGTTGGCATTTCTGACAAAGCTCTCAGTCCAGCCCCCGCTCGCGGCCCGAACCGTCCCGGTGATCTGGCCGGCGTCGTTGATGCCGGCGATCGCGAAGGAATCCGGCAGTATTCCCGCCCCCGTGATCGTGAAGGTCGTGAATTGGCCGTCGAGTTGGCGAATGAATCCTTCCTGGCCGGAACTCGTCCCCGCGGTTCCGACGATCAGGCCGGAATCGCTGATCCCCGCCACATAGGTCGAGGACGCGTTCGCCAAGGAAAAGGTCGTGAGCATGCCGTCGGTGGTGCGGATGAAGCTCTCTGACGTGTAGTTGGGAAGGAAGGCCCACCCCGCAACCACGCCTGCATTGCTGATGCCGACGGCCAATGTGTCCATCGCTCCCGACACGGCGAAGGTGGAAATCGAGCCATTGGTATCGCGGAGAAACGCGCTCTCGGTGCCCGAGTAGGAAACCGAGGTGCCGGCGACCTGCTGGGAATCATTGATAAATGTCTGATTTACTGCGGACCCGGGCACGGAGTAGGTGGTCGTCGGGCCGCCTGGCGCTCTCAGGAAGCCGCTCGTCATGTAATTCTGGGTGTTATAGGTCGTTCCGGCGAACCATCCATTGTTATTTATGCTGACGTAACTGGACGGATAGGGCACCGCTATGTTTGTTCCAATACCATTGATGCGCGTATATACGCTTGTCGTATTGGTATTATTGTCATAGATGACGCCTGCGATTTGCCCCGAATTGTTGATATCGGAGAATTTCAAGGTCGCATTCGCAACAGAGATGTCGGTGATGGCGTAGGACGCCGCGTGAGCAGCGAAGGGCAGGCCGGAGACGGCGATCGCCGAAGCTGCCGCGTGAAAGACGCGTTTGATGGCTGTCATTGTCTGGTTCCTAATATGATTCCGACTACCTGCTTTGCCAGGGAGTCCCGTCGACGCGGCCGCGCCGGTCCGGACAGGGCGCGGTGGGCTGCATATCGCGAGAGTCTAGGCTCGCCGATCGGGCTTGGCAGGGTCGGATTGTAACTAGGTAGTTATCGCGATGCGGCGTTCTGGCTCGCGACTCATTGGCGTCTTGGCAGGCGTGGCGCGCCAGCGTCAGCCCGCCGGGGTCCCGGGCCTCAATGGCAGCACGGCCAAGGCGCGCCCGTCCGTTGCCGGCGACCGGGTCTCGCGCCGTTAGAACGCCATTTCGTCGTTGAAGACCTTGAGCACCGTCAGGATGAGGATCTTGATGTCAAGATAGACCGACCAGTTCTCGATATAATAAAGATCGAGTTCGACGCGGCGGACGAGTTGGCGCGGGGTGTCGGTCGGACCGCGCGAGCCATTGACCTGGGCCCAGCCGGTGATTCCCGGCTTGACGCGGTGGCGATGCTCGTAGGTCTCGACGATCTCCTCACACAGGAGATTGGCTGTCCGCATACCAACGGCATGGGGGCGGGGGCCGACCATCGACATCGTCCCTTCGAGGACGTTGAACAGCTGTGGCAACTCGTCGATGCTGGACTTGCGGAGGATGCGGCCAACCCGGGTCACGCGCGAATCGGTCCGGGTAACCTGCTTCGCCGCGAGATGGTCGGATTGCTGCCAATACATCGAGCGAAACTTATAGACCTCGAAAGGCTTGTTGTTCACGCCGTAGCGTTGCTGCCGGAACAGGATCGGGCCGGGACTTTCCAACCGGATGGCGATGGCGGCCACCAACATGATCGGGCTGAGCAGCAGCACGGCGATGCTCGCCAGGATTTTGTCCTCGAGCAGCTTTGCGTAATAGGAGAAGCCGCTGAACGGCGCTTCCGCGACCTTGAGAAGCGGCAGATTGCCGATCACGCCCACGTTCAGATTCAGCAGGCTGAAACCGATATTGTCGGGACACAGCATGATGTCGATCGAGAGCGATTTGAGCTTCTTGAAGACCTGATGCAGGCGATCTTCGGCGGAGAGCGGGAAGGCGACGATGATCCGTGTGACCTTGCGCTCCTTGCAGAGCACCAGCAGGTCGTCGATCGTTCCCGTGGGAACCCGGCGCGGTCGGTTCTTCCACTGCGTCTGAATGCGATCCGTGTCGCGATCATCGAACATGCCGATGATCTCGGCGGCGGCGCCGCATTCGTCGAGGATGTAGTCGACCAGACGTTCTCCCCGAGCCCCACCGCCGACGATCGCGACGGTTTCCCGCATCATTCCGGCGCGGACCCGTGATGTCATGATGAACAGCGCCAACAAACGGGCAAGAACGATGAACGTCGTCGACGATGCCATCCAGTAGAGGCCGAAACGGTCGCCAAATTCTGGAAACTGCCCGGAAATCAGATGGCAGCCCGAGACGATCACGAACAAGGCGCCAAATGCCAGGAACAGCGATCTCAGACCGGAGAACGGCCTCGTAAACGCATGTAGCTGGTAGGCGCCGGCAAAATGCAGGCAAAACGCGGCGGTGACACCGACGAAGGCGAGGTCGTGCGCGACCACGGCGCGGCCGATCGCTTCGGTGTCGAGCGCAACGACGTGAGCCGCGCCGACTCCTGTCGCGACGAACGCCACCGCTTCCCAGATCCGGAACACCGTCGCAAACAGGTGAGGCAGCCGGCGGGTGAACCGCCTCGACTCCGAATCTCCACCAACCATCGGTTTGGTCGCTTCCCGGACGTGTAAGTAAGCTTCACTCATTGTGGCCTAAGTGGACAGATGAATCCGGCCGGGATGGTTTGCCAAGACTTGGAAGTCTACCGCAAGGTGAGGCCTTGTTAACGATACCATAATCCAAATCGGGCGCAGAAGCTTTCTTTGTCGCGTGGTCAGAGGTTGCCGCCGGCCGTGGCATCATTGTCGCGCTGGTCTGCGATCAAGGGGCGCCGGCCGGCGTCGACGAAGGCGAGGGCGCCGGCGCGGGTAGGAGAAGCACCTGCCCGGCGTGGATCGCGTCGCTGGTTCCGAGCTTGGGGTTCAAGGCTTGCACCCGGCCAACCTCGTCGCCCGTTTCCGGCAGGCCATAATGGCGCAGCAGTGTCTGCATCGTTTCGCCGGGGGCTACCGTTACCGGGAACGCCGCCGGCCTGAAGCTTGCCGGGTCCGGCATCGCCGTCTGCACAGGATTCGGCCGCAGAGCGGGAGTTCGCGGGTACAGCAACATCCAGCCGAGGCCGACAGCCACGAGCGCGAGGGTGGCCAGGCCGATTGTCATGGTCTTGCCGCTGGCCAACCATGACCGCAGTCCCAGCCGGAACAGCGTCGGGTCCAAGGCGTTGCGGGCCGCCCGGAGATCGGACGCAGCGATGGGCTGATGGCGATTGGCGAGTCCGAGCCCCAAGGCTTGGTCGGCGAGCGCATGGATGCGGCCGGGAATGCCGTCGGTCAAACTGATCAGCGTCCTTATCGCGGCGCCGCTCATGACTTCCCCGACCATTCCCCCGGCAGAGGTTATGCGGAACTCGATGTAATCGCGCGCGAGTCGCGGCGTCAGCTTCGGAATCGCCAGCCTAAGCGCAATGTGGCGATCGAGCTCGCGGTGTTCGGGGCGGCGCAGCAGATCGTCCCATGCCGGCAAACCAACGAAAATCATGAGGAAGAGGGGCGAGTCGTCGGTATTGAACGCCGCAAGCCGTTCGATGAAGCCCAGCAACTCCGCATCCAAGTTCTGGGCGCCGTCGAAAACGATGATCAGGCTTCTCCCGGCCTCGCGCAGCCGCAACAGACGGTTGCGGATCGGTGTGAGGTCGCCCCCCGGCGTCAGCGCGGTCGGCAGGTTCAATCGATCGACGATCGTGGCCAGAAGGCTTGCCGGCTCGGCCCGCGGATCCGTGTGCTCGATCCAGAGCAGTGATGGATGGGTCAGCCCGAGGGATTGGACGGCGGCGTAGAGTGTGGTGGTCTTGCCGACACCGGAATCGCCGGTGATCGAGATAAAGCCGCGATTCTCCGTAACCCCATAAATCAGGCCCCAGAGCGCGTCGAGATGGGCAGGAGAATCGAAGAACGGTTCCGGCTCGGGGCCGATCTCGAACGGCGATCGCGCGAGGCCGTAATACGAGAGATACATGACGCTGTCCCGGCGAGGTTCCTGGCGATGGTCCGCGCGACGATATGCCTGGCGGGTCACAAGTATTGATCAGATCAGGATAAATTTATACCGGGAAAGCGGGCGCCGGCGGTCAGCGGAGCGGCTGCGAACGGCGGGGCTCGACCAGACGGCCGGTGGCCTGATCGCTCATGTAGTCGCGAGTCCGCGGTACCGCGGCCTTGTGGCGGGTTAGCTGAATCTGAAAGACCATCTGGTTGCCGTTGCGGAAGACGATCTCGCATACCGTGAGATAGAATTCCCACATCCGGCAGAAGCGCTCGTCATACAGCTCCCTCGCCTCGTCGCGGCGGGCCTGGAACCGCTCGGACCAGGCGCGCAGCGTGTCCGCGTAATGCAGGCGCAGGATCTCGACATCCGTGACCCACAACCCCGAGCGCTCGATGGCTGCCAGCACCTCCGACAGGGCTGGGGAATAGCCACCGGGGAAGATATACTTGCGTAGCCACGCGCTGGTGCCGCCGGGCGGCTCCATGCGGCCGATGGAATGCAGCAGCGCGACGCCGTCGGGGGCAAGAAGTTTTCGGACCTGGCGGAAAAAGGTGTCGTAATGGGCGACGCCGACATGCTCGAACATGCCGACCGAGACGACGCGGTCATAGATGCCGCTTTCGGCGCGGTAATCCTGCAGGAGGAAGCGCGTGCGCCCGTCGAGCCCCTGCTCCAGCGCGCGGCGACGGGCGAAATCGGCCTGCTCACGCGACAGCGTCAGCCCGGTGACCTCGGCGCCATGCTCGCGCGCCAGGGCGAACGCAAGGCCGCCCCAGCCGGAGCCGATATCGAGCACGCGCTGGCCCGGCGCAATTCTCAGCTTGGCGGCGATCCGACGTTTCTTCTCGCGCTGCGCCTGCTCCAGCGTTTCGGTCCCGGTGGCGAAATAGGCGCAGGAATAGTCGCGCTCATCGTTCAGGAACAATTCGTAGAGCGCGCCCGAGAGATCGTAATGATGCTGGACGTTGCGATGCGAGCGGCTGGGCGGATTGAACTGATGGAGATAACGCAGCGGCCAGCCGAGCCAGTTCTTCAGCGTGATGAGCGGGTGTTCGTGCACGGCACCGGGCGCTTGGGTGCAAAGATCGAGGAACTCATAGAGTGAGCCCTCGACCAGCGTCACCTCGCCGTTCATATAGGCTTCGCCAAACCACAGGGCGGGATCGAAGAGCGGCTTCAGGATCGGCTCGGGCGCATTGAGCCGCAGCACGATCTCCGGAGGGCCTCCCGGGCCGAACCGTCTCACACCTCCCGATCGGTCGACCAGCGTGAGCTGGCCGGTCTTGATGACGCGCTCGAATATTGCGGACAGGACCATCGCTGCTCCTCGTTCGGGTCACCCCGGCCGATCCGCGAGCCTGCTCGAGCAGGCGCTTGGAAGCCTGATGGGGATACGCCACAGGGCACCAACAATGCCGGATCTCCGCCGTGCCGACGGATATCCGGAGTTACCAACGTCTCAACAACCAAGGATCCTCGGGGTTCCCACGATGGCGGTCAGGGAGCCGGGATCGCTATCTTGAGTGTGATATTAGCACTTCCGGTAGTATCGACGTTAATCCAGATTTGTCCGCAATCAGTGTTTCACGCCTCTGCAGCGACGGGATTGACGAGCCGGCCGATCTTTTCGATCTCGATGACCGCGATATCGCCCGGTTTCATGAACAGCGGCGGCTGGCGGGCCGCACCGACGCCTCCCGGGGTTCCGGTGGCGATCACGTCGCCCGGTTCGAGCGGCGTAAAGCTCGAGCAGTACTCGATGATTCGCGGAATCGAGCAGATCATCATGTCGGTGGTCGCGTCCTGCACAACCTCGCCGTTCAGCGTCGTCGTCAAGCGCAGCGGCTCGCCATCGACGATTTCGTCGCGTGTGACCAGCCACGGTCCAAATCCGCCCGTGCCGGGGAAGTTCTTGCCGGGCGTGAACTGGGTCGTATGTCGCTGCCAGTCGCGGACGGATCCGTCGTGGTAGCAGGAATAGCCGGCGACATGGTCGAAGGCCGCCGCCGCCGGGATGTAGCGTCCGGCCTTGCCGATCACGATCGCCAGCTCGCCCTCGAAATCGAGGCTGGTCGAGACGCGGGGCAGCACCAGGGGCTGCTGATGGCCGATCTGGCTGCTGGCCCAACGCGTGAAGATCGTCGGATAGGCGAGCGCGTCGCGGCCCATCTCCCGCCGATGGGAATCGTAATTGACCCCGACACAGAGGATGCGCCCGGGATTCGGGATCACGGGCAGCCACTCGATCGCGGTGAGCAGGTGGCGCGGAGCCTGTGCGACCGCGGCGACGATCTCCTGATGGCTGGCGGCGGCGACCGCCGCCTTGAGGTCGGGATACGCCGAACGGAGGACAGACCCGGTATCGGCGATCGTCTCGGCATCGAGGACGACGCCCCAACTCGCGGTGCGGTCGTGGCGGAAACTGGCCAGCTTCATGAGTTTTCTCTTCGTCGGAGGGGACGGATCGGGGTCAGGCTTCGGCACCCGGCGCAAAGCC
>CAIUCF010000666.1 GCA_903897565.1 uncultured Rhodospirillales bacterium
CAGTTACCCTCTAACCTTACTCCCTCCCCCTCGATGGGGGAGGGCTGGGGTGGGGGTGATGCCCGTTGCCCCTACCGAAAGCCTCCGGAAGTGCACTGCCTCTTGAGGTGAACCTCTCTGCAAGGCTGCCACCCCCCCCCAAACCCTCCCCCATCGAGGGGGAGGGCTTATTTTTGCGGTGTCGGCTCGCTGCCCCCGAAATGTCCGCCGGGTAGGGCAGGGGCTCGTGGGGGTCTTGGCTTCGGGGCTTCCCCCGGGCGCTGCAGCGTGTATTATGCATCGCCATCCCGAAAGCGGGACCGGCTCCGATTCTTCCCCCATCGCTGCGCCTGTCCCGCTCTAGTTCAAGAGCTGGAGCGCGAACGCGACTCGGTCCTCCCTGGCCGGTTCCCTTCGCATTTCAAGCGGAGGCGTCGCCGTGAAGTTCAAAGAAGCCTATACCTTCGACGACGTGTTGCTGGTCCCCGGCGCATCCGAAGTCCTGCCGACCGAGGTCAGCGTCCGCACCCGCCTGACCCGCACCATCGAGCTCGGCATTCCCCTGATTTCCGCGGCGATGGACACGGTCACCGAGAGCGAGCTGGCGATCGCGATGGCGCAGGCCGGCGGCATCGGCGTCATCCATCGCAACATGGCGATCGAGGCGCAGGCCAACGAGGTCCGCCGGGTTAAGAAGTTCGAAGCCGGCATGGTCGTGGATCCCGTGACCATCCATCCCGACCAGACCCTGGCCGACGCGCTGTCGCTGATGAGCGCCTATCGCATTTCCGGCATCCCGGTGGTCGAGCGTGAGACCAAGCGCCTGCTCGGCATCCTCACCAACCGCGACGTCCGCTTCGCCAGCGACCAAGACCAGCCGGTCTCGGACCTGATGACCAAGGAAAAGCTCGTCACGGTTCGCGACACGGTCAGCCGCGAAGAAGCCAAGCGCCTGCTGCACCAGTTCCGGATCGAGAAGCTGCTGGTTGTCGATGCCGATTACCGCTGCGTCGGCCTGATCACCGTCAAGGATATCGAGAAGGCGCAGAAGCATCCTGACGCCGCCAAGGACGAGCAGGGCCGGCTACGCGTCGCCGCGGCCACTGGTACCGGCGCCGACGGCATCGCCCGCGGCGAGGCCCTGTTCGATGCCGGGGTCGATCTCCTCGTCGTCGATACTGCGCACGGCCATTCCGCCAAGGTGCTCGAAGTCATCCGCACCGTCCGCAAGCTGTCCAACGCCACCCAGATCATGGCCGGCAACGTCGCCACCGCCGAGGGCGCCAAGGCGCTGATCGATGCCGGCGCCGACGCGGTCAAGGTCGGCATTGGCCCGGGCTCGATCTGCACCACCCGGATCGTCGCCGGTGTCGGCGTACCGCAGCTGACCGCGATCATGGATTGCGTCGAAGTCTGCCGCGCCGCCAATATCCCGGTCGTCGCCGATGGCGGCATCAAGTTCTCCGGCGATCTCGCCAAGGCGCTCGCCGCCGGCGCCGACGTCGCGATGCTCGGCTCGCTGTTCGCCGGCACCGACGAGGCGCCCGGCGAGGTCTTCCTGTTCCAGGGCCGGACCTATAAATCCTATCGCGGCATGGGTTCGGTCGGCGCGATGTCGCGCGGCTCGGCCGATCGCTACTTCCAGCAGGAAGTGACCAATTCGCTGAAACTGGTGCCCGAGGGCATCGAGGGGCGGGTGCCGCACAAGGGGCCGGTGGGGCAGGTGATCCATCAGCTGGTCGGCGGCTTGCGCGCCTCGATGGGCTATACCGGCAACGCCAATATCGCCGATATGCAGCGCAAGTGTCAGTTCGTGAAGATCACCAATGCGGGCCTGGCCGAAAGCCATGTCCACGACGTGTCGATCACCCGCGAGGCGCCGAATTACCGGCAAGAAGTGTAAGAGTCGAGAGCATCATGTTTCTGGCGTCACTTACCGCATATCTCGTCATCCCCGCGAAGGCGGGGATCCATGTTTCCGGCGACGAGGCGGCTGACAGATGGACCCCCGCCTTCGCGGGGGTGACGAATTTAGTCTTGAGAACACATGATTCACGTCGAGTCAGCGCGTAACTTGCGAAGGGATGTCGGGCTTTGGCGCTGGCGAGGAAGAAGAAGTCCGATACACGGCCGCCCCTGCGGGCGCGCCATCCTTCCGGTGACCTGGTTCGCCGGGTCCCGCGCAAGCTCACACCGCGTGACGGGGCGGGCATGACGCCGGGCGCAAGGCTGCAGACGGCGATCGAGCTGCTGATGGAGATCGACTCCGCCCGGGGCGCGGCGGATGACATCGTCGGTGGCTATTTCCGCTCCCACCGCTTCGCCGGCGCCAAGGACCGCGCCGCGATCTCCGAGCATATCTACGCCGTGCTGCGCCACCGCGCCGCGCTCGACTGGTGGCTGGCCGAACTCGGCGCCGACATCACCAGCTCGACCTCGGAATACCGCGCCCGCCGCCGCTTGTTCGTGGCGCTGCTGCTGGTCCAAGGCTGGCGTTACGACGACATCAAGGAGGCCTGCGACGGCGACCGCTTCCGCCCGCCGGCGCTCGACGCCACCGAGCTGCGGGTGATGCGCGAGCTACTCGATGTCGCCCTCGATTCGCCCAAAATGCCCGACCCGGTGCGCTACAACTACCCGGCCTGGCTCGACGCGACCTTCCGCAGCCTGTTTGGCCCGGATCTGGGCAAGGAAATGGCGGCGCTGGAGCGCGGCGCTTCGCTCGACCTACGCGCCAATCTGCTGAAAGGCAGCCGCGCCCAGGCACTGGCTGCCCTGAAGAGCGAAGGCATTGAGGCCGAAGCGACGCCGCTCGCCCCCAACGGCTTGCGCGTCAAGGGCCGCATTCCGCTCTCGACTTTAGCCTGCTTCAAGGAAGGCCTGATCGAGGTCCAGGACGAGGGCTCGCAGATCGCCGCCGCCCTTGCCGCCGTCAAGCCCGGCATGCGGGTGGTCGATTTCTGTGCCGGCGCCGGCGGTAAGACCCTCGCGCTCGCGGCCGACATGGGCAACAAGGGCCATCTCATCGCCTGCGATATTTCGGCAACCCGACTGGAGCGCTCGGCCCAGCGTCTGCGCCGCGCCGGCGTCAGCAATGTCGAGCGCCGCGCACTGACCAGCGAACGCGACAAATGGGTCAAGCGCCACGCCCAGAGCTTCGATCGCGTCTTCGTCGACGCGCCCTGCACCGGCACCGGCACCTGGCGGCGCAATCCCGACGCCAAATGGCGACTCACGCCCAACGACATCGACGAACTCACGGTGCTGCAGGCGAGCATCCTCGAAAGCGCGGCCCGGCTGGTAAAGAAGAACGGTCGCGTGATCTATGCGACCTGCTCGCTGCTGCCTGCGGAGAACACCGGTCAGATCACCAGCTTCCTCGCCCGCCATCCGGATTTCAGGCTGGTGCCGATCGACCGGGTCTGGGCCGAGGCGATCGGCGGCGACTGCCCGGTCGACGGCGACACCCTGCGGCTGACCCCGGCGCGCCACGGCACCGACGGCTTCTTCGCCGCCGTGCTGGAGCGCTGCGCCGATGCCGCGCCAGAATCCGAGACAAGCTTGGCAGAGACCGCCGGTGAAGACGCGGCGGGATGATCATGATCCGGCCGGCTCGAGCAGATGACGCGCCGGCGATTGCGCAGGTCCATGTCGCGGCCTGGCACGCCGCGCTCGACGCCCATGTCCCGGCGCTGATGCGGGACTCGGTCGATCCGGAGCGCTACGGCGAGATGTGGCAGAGCCTGCTCGGCCCCCACGCCGCGAGCCATACGACGATGGTCGCGACCGAGGATGCCGGCGCCGTGGTCGGATTCGCCACCGCGGGGCGGCAGACCGCAAGCATTCCCGGCTTCGATTGCGAGCTGCACACCCTCTACGTCGCACCCCGGTTCCAGCGCCGCAATATCGGCTGCCGGCTGTTCCATGACCTGGCGACCAAGATGCGCGAGGATGGCTGCGGCTCGATGGCGGCGACGGTGATCGACACGCCGCAGGCCCGCGGCTTCTTCCGTGCCATGGGCGGCAATCTCGCCGGGTCGCAAGCCATCGCGGCGCCGCTCGGCGCGATGGCCGGCGAGCCCGCGCCCGTGATGGATTTGTTTACCTGGCACCCCCTGAAGCCGCAGCAGCTCGAGACCAAGATATGACCGCTCCGACGAATTCCGCGCCCCAGCATCTCGCCGATATCGAGCATCACGACCGCGTGCTGATCCTCGATTTCGGCAGCCAGGTCACCCAGCTGATCGCCCGCCGGGTCCGCGAGAGCGGCGTCTATTGCGAAATCCTGCCCTATTCGGTCCCCGAGGAGCGCATCAAGGCCTTTGCGCCACGGGCGATCATCCTCTCCGGCGGCCCGGCCTCGGTGACCGAGGCCGCGAGCCCCCGGGCGCCCGATCTGGTGTTCGCGATGGGGGTGCCGGTGCTCGGCATCTGCTACGGCGAGCAGACCATGTGCCAGCAGCTCGGCGGCAACGTCACCGGCAACCACAACCGCGAGTTCGGCCGCGCCTTCATCGACGTCAAGGAGTCCTGCCTGCTGTTCGACGGCTGGCTCGAGCCCGGCGACCGCGAGCAGGTGTGGATGAGCCATGGCGACTGGATCGACGCCATTCCCGAGGGCTTCAAGGTCGTCGCCACCAGCGATTCCGCGCCCTATGCCGCGATCGCCGATGACAGCCGCCGCTTCTACGGCGTGCAGTTCCACCCCGAGGTGGCGCACACGCCGCGCGGCGCGCAGCTGCTGCGCAACTTCACCCACCACATCGCCGGCTGCCGCGGCGACTGGACCATGGCCGCCTTCCGCGACGAGGCGATCGTGCAGATCCGCAAACAGGTCGGCACGGGCAAGGTCATCTGCGGCCTTTCCGGCGGCGTCGACTCGGCTGTGGCGGCGATGCTGCTGCACCAGGCGATCGGCGACCAGCTGGTCTGCATCTTCGTCGATACCGGG
>CAIUCF010000667.1 GCA_903897565.1 uncultured Rhodospirillales bacterium
CCAGCCTTCGCATTTACTGAAATCGGTAATCGCGTGGATGATGACCTCGGCGATGCCGAGCGTCACCGAGCCCGTGACCAACGCCACGCCGCTGCCGTGAATCATGGCGTGCCCGAACAGGGCATGCGGCCAGATGGAACGGCCGATTTCCGAGTGACGGCTCTTCGCCGTCGCAAGAAATGTCCCCTGAAGTGGAAAATCCGCGATGTAATGAGAGGCGAACAGCCAAAAGAACAGCATTTCTGCGCTCGGCACCTTCATGATGGGCATCAGAGCCGCCATCCCATTGCTGTATCCACCCCTCGCATGCCATGGCCTCCGGCCAGAACCCAAACAAAGGCAATCGTCGCCTCGGAATCTTCTAACACAATCAGTGTCGATATCTAAAATTGTTCTCCGCGCATCAAGACTCCACAAAACGCGATTTCTCGCGATTTGACGTTGGCCGTGTTCGGGGAATATATTCAAGAGGTCTATCGGGTACTAACCCCGACGTGGTTTCGTCACAAGCAACAGGGGCGTCGACTTGTCGAGCCCGTGAATCAGGACACCATGGGGTCAAAACGACCCGAACTTTCGATCGAGGCGATCATGTCAAATCAGTTTTCCAAACTGGGCTTCCCCGCACTTTTGTTCGCAACCGTTGCAATTGCCGCTGTTACCACGCCAAGCCGCGCCGACGAGCCGGTCCTCGTCGTGATGGATGGCAGCAATGTCGCCTTCCACGCCGGCGACCAGATTCCGGCCAATCAGCAGCTCAAGCTCGATAGCGGCCAGTCGCTCTCGCTCATCGCCGCTGATGGCCGGGTCATCACCTTGAAGGGTCCTTACGCCGGGCTCCCCGCGCCGCAAGCGGCGACCCAGGCCTCCAATATCGGCCAGATGCTGCTACCGTTGGTGCAGCAGGCCGGCTCCGAGACGGCGACCCCCGGGGTTATCCGCGGCGGCGACGCTGCTGGCCCCAATTTCGACGCCTGGGTTATCGACACCAGCAAGAGCGGCGATGTCTGCGTCCATCTCGGCACGGATTACGATTTGTGGCGGGCGGATTCGACCAACGCTGCGGCGCTCACGCTGCAGCCGATCAATGGCGGCGCCCCGATCCAGGTCAATTTCGACAAGAATGTCTCCCGCGTCGGCGTGCCCGAGTCGGTGACGTTCCAGGATGGCGCGCAATACAAGATCATCAGCCCCTCTGGCACGACGACGATTACGGTGCATACCGTCCCCGAAGGCATCCAGCCGAAGAGCAAGGTTACAGCCGCCTGGTTCTTGCAGAAGAACTGCAAGGTCCAGGGTACCGCACTGCTCAAGTCGCTGCAGAACAGCTAGTTCGGATCCCTGCGCATCAGGCTCCAGTCCTGATGCGCAGGTGCTGACGGCTACAAGGCGACGTCGCGGCGGATCGCCTCGAGTTCCTCGATCCGCTGCTTGACCTCGGGCCAGCGATTGGCGCTGAGCTGCGCGATCAGCGCTTCGATCACCGCCGAGATCGGCGCAAAGGAATCCCAATGCGACGTCACTGCCGTCCGCACCGCCAGGACTTGACGCGCCACCGCTGCGAGCGGTGACAGCCACTCATCCGTGATCAGGACCAGCCGGGCGCCGCGGCGCACCGCCTCCTGACCGAAGCGGATCACATCCTCCTGATAGCGCCGAATATCGAAGACGACCAGCGTATGCGCCGGCGTGACGTCGAGCAACTGCTCGGCCCAGGACGCCGTCTGCCCGCGAACCAGCGCCACCTCCGGCCGTAATTCGCGAAGATGCAGATAGAGCTGCTCGGCGAGGCTCGATGACAGGCGCCCGCCGAGGATCATCACCGGCCGCCGCGTATCGGCCAACAGCGCGACCGCGCCCTCGAATTCGCCGATGCTCAACTCCTTCAGCGACGATTCCATCGCCGTCATGACGGATCGCCAGTAGGTCGGCAGGAAGCCGCCCGACTCGCCCTGGGCCGCCGGTGTCGCCGGGACCTCCTTGGTTAGCGGCGACCGCAGCCTTGCCTCAAGTTCGCCGCGCAACCGGCGCTGGAAATCGGCGTAGGCGGCAAAGCCCAGCTTGGCGATCAACCTGAGGACGGTGGGATTGCTCACCGCGGCCTGCTGCGCGAATTGCGCCACGGTCTGCAAGCCCGGCACCGGGTAATTGCCGAGCAGCACCAGAGCCGCCTTGCGCTCCGTCGGAGTCAACTGATCGAGGCGATGGCGAATCATCTCGGCGATGGTTTGTGCTGATTCGCTCATCTCACCCCTGTTCTCCCGGCAGCGCGCCCAATGGCGGAAATTTCATCACCTGGATTCAAATTGGGCGCAGCACTCGCGTGGCCTGCCCTCCGGTGCCTCGCCATGTTCTATTTAGTACAGAATATCCGTCAATTCCTATTTTCTGTTCCATTTGGTATGGCCGTTGCAACACAACCGGCATCGAGACGCATTCCGCCGAGAGGACACCGCGCATGGCCACGAGACATCCCCAATTCATCGCCGATCATGGACTTTGGACCGAGGAGCAGCATCGCGCGGCGGCCGAGCTGCTGATCCGGATCGAGCGCGAGGGCATCAAATACATCCGCATCGGCTGGGGCGACCAGCACGGCATCGTCCGCGGCAAGACGGTGACGGCCGCGGAGTTCAAGTCGAACCTCCGCCAGGGCAAGGATTTCCAGCTCGTCACGGCGATCTTCGACACCACCAATCACCCGATCGTCACGCCGTTCGGAGATTCGAACCGGCTCAATATTCCCGAGATGATCGGCCTGCCGGACGGCATCCTCGTCCCGGACCCCTTGACCTTCCGTACCCTGCCCTGGGTTCCCGACACCGGCTGGATTCTCAGCGACGCCTATCTTTCGAACGGCACCCCCTGCCCGCTCTCGACCCGCCAGATCCTGCGCAAGCAGATCGACCGCCTCGCGCTGTCCGGCCACGAGATGATCGTCGGCCTCGAATTCGAGTTCTACGTCTTCAAGCTCGAGGACCCGAAACTGAAGCCGGAGGATAGCGGCTACCCACCGGAGCCGCCGAGTGTCTCGATCCTGTCCCACGGCTACCAATATCTGACCGAGAACCGCGGCGACGAGATCGACCCGGTGCTGCGCCTGCTGCAGACCAACCTCGAAGCGCTCGGCCTGCCGCTCGCGACTGTCGAGGACGAATGGGGTCCCGGCCAGTGCGAAATCACCTTCGCGCCGATGCGGGCGATGGAGGCCGCGGACGCCACCTTGCTGTTCCGCTCGGCGGTCAAGCAGATCTGCCGTCGCAACGGCTATCACGCCTCGTTCATGGCGCATCCCCAGGTCCCGAACATCTTCCCGAGCGGCTGGCACATGCACCAGTCGATCCGCCGCATCGCCGACGAGGAGAACGTGATGATGGCGACCGGCAGCGACGCCCCGCTGTCGCCCTACGGCATGAACTACGTCGGCGGCATCTTGCAGCATGCCGGCGGCACCGCACTGATGACGACGCCGACCATCAACGGCTACAAGCGGCAGCGCCCGGACGGCTTTGCGCCCTTCAAGGCCGGCTGGGCGCTGGAAAATCGCGGCGCCATGGTCCGCGTCATCGGCGGCCCCGGCGATCCGAATTCCCGCATCGAGAACCGGATCGGGGAGCCGACCGCAAACCCCTATCTATACATCGCCTCGCAGCTGATCGCGGGTCTCGACGGCGTCGCCACCTCCAAGGATCCCGGCCCGCCGTCGCTGGCGGCCTACCTCGCCGACGCGCCGGTGCTGCCGCGCAGCCTGATGGAGGCGATCGAGGCCTTCCGCGTCGACGAGACGATCAAGACCCAGCTCGGCGAGAAGTTCTGGAACTACCTGATTATGTTGAAGGAACACGAAGTCGGTCGCTTCCTGTCCGCCGTCACGGATTGGGAGCAAAAGGAATATTTCGAGGTCTATTAAGAAACCGAAGGATACCCCGATGAAGATCGCAGCCGCGCAGATCCGCCCGCACTGGATGAACAAACAGGCGACCCTCAGAAAGGCGATCGACACGATCGAGGAGGCGGCGCGCCTCGGCGTCGAGTTGGTGGTCTTTCCCGAGGCGTTCCTGAGCGGCTATCCGTTCTGGCTGTGCCGCACCAACGCCGCTTCGTTCGAGGACCACCTGCAGAGCCAGGCCTATGCCCAGTTCATCGAGGCGGCGGTCGAGGCAGACGGGCCGGAGATCACGCAACTCGTCGAGGCCGCGCGCGACCACAAGGTCTCGGTGTTCATGGGCATGAACGAACGCGGCACCGCCGTCGGTCGCGGCAGCATCTATTGCGCTTTGCTCAAGATCGACGCCGAGCAGGGCCTGCTCGGCATCCATCGCAAGATGACGCCGACCCATGACGAACGCTTGTGTTGGGCACCGGGCGATGCCCAGGAGCTTAAGACCCATAAAATCGGCGGCTTCCGGGTCGGCGGGCTGTGCTGCTGGGAGAACTGGATGCCGCTCGCCCGTTTCACGCTGTACTGCGGTGGCGAGGAACTTCATGTCAGCATCTGGCCCGGCAACGCCGTCGTCGCGGAGAACATCGTCGCCTCCACCGCCCGCGAGGGCGGCGTCTGGTCGCTGAGCGTCCACGGCTTGCTGTCGATGAGCGACGTCGCCGATGATTTCGTCTTCAAGAAGCAATTGATCGCCGAGGGCTACGACCTGATCTTCTGCGGCGGCTCGGCCCTTTATGCGCCCGGCGGCGCCGAGGTCAGCGCCCCGGCCATCGGCGTCGAGGGTCTGATATGCCATGACATCGACCTTGCCGAGGTTTACGCGGCGCGCCATTTCCTCGACATTACCGGCCATTATCACCGCGCCGATATCTTCGATCTGAAGTTGCGGGGCTCGCGCTTCACCGAGGCCAGCCTCCGCGACTAGGCCCAGGAATCCCGATGAACGTCACGATTTTCCAGAACAGTACCTACGGCGCCTCGGGCCTGATCGGCGAGTACATTCAGGCCAAGGGATGGAAGTCCCGACGGACGATCTTCCCGCAGGACATCCTGTCCGGCGAACTCAACTCCTTCGCCGATGACGCCGTGGTGTTTTTCGGCTCACCCCATGGCGTCTACGAGACCGACATCCCCTGGATCGCACGCCAGCGGCAATTGATGGCGAGTTTGCTCGCCCAAGGCACGCCGGTATTCGGCGTCTGCTTCGGCGGGCAACTGCTCGCGACCGCGGCCGGCGGCACCGTGGCGCCGATGGGGCGCCGCTTTCGCGCCTGGCTCGCCAATGAATACGCCGCAGATTCGGTCTGGCAGGGTCCGTGGCTGCGCTGGCACGGCGATTTCATCACCTTGCCGGAGACGGTCGAGGTCTTCGCCCGCGACCAGGGCACGGTCCAGGCGTTCCAATACGGTAGCGGCGTCGGCGTGCAGTTCCACCCTGAGGTCTCGGCGGAACTGCTTGACGGCTGGGAGCGTGAGAGCGACCCGACCGATGAGGTCTCGGTCGCCGCCTACAAGGTCGCCCGCAGGATCGCGGCGGAGCAGTCGACCGCGATCCGCGATCGCGCCTTCACCCTGTTC
>CAIUCF010000668.1 GCA_903897565.1 uncultured Rhodospirillales bacterium
CCAAGCTGCAGCGCACGGTGTTCGTCGACCGGCTCGCCCGCGGTGCCTCCAAACAGCAGCGCGACTCGGTCGCGGACCGGCTGGCCTCTGGCGACAACCTGATCCTGTTTCCCGAGGGCACCAGCAATGACGGCACGCGGCTGGTGCCGTTCAAGAGCTCGCTGTTCGGCGCCGCCGAGATCGAGGTCGACGGCCGTCCGGTGACGGTGCAGCCACTGACGATCGCCTATACCCGGGTCGACGGCATGCCCATGCAACGCCGCGATCGGCCGAATTTCGCCTGGTATGGCGACATGGCGCTGGTCGACCACATGTGGCGGCTGATCGGGACAGAAGGCGTGCGCTTCCAGGTCGTGTTCCACGAACCGGTGTCGCTGCGCAATTTCAAGTCGCGCAAGACCTTGGCCGCGCATTGCGAGCGCGTCATCGCCCATACGCTGTCGGCCGCCAATGCCGGCAGGCCACCCTATCCCCATGTCTGGGCCCCGAGCCAGGAGCCGGGCGAAGCCGCCCTCGAAAGATCGATCGCGTGAGCAAGAAACTCTATATCAAGACCTATGGCTGCCAGATGAATGTCTACGACTCCGGCCGCATGGCCGATGTCCTGGCGCCGCTCGGCTACGTCGCGGTCGACCAGCCCGACGACGCCGACATGGTCATCCTCAATACCTGCCATATCCGCGAGAAGGCCGAGGACAAGGTGTTCTCCGATCTCGGTCGGATCCGCCCGCTGAAAGCAGCGCGCGAGGGTGCCGGGGCCGATATGATCGTCGCCGTCGCCGGCTGCGTCGCCCAGGCCGAGGGCGCCGAAATCCTGCGCCGCATGCCCTTCGTCGACATGGTGTTCGGACCGCAGACCTATCACCGCCTGCCCGAGATGGTGGCCCGCGCCAGCCGCTCGCGCACCGGCGCCGGCATTCTCGACACCGAGTTCCCGGCCGAGGCCAAGTTCGACCACCTGCCGACCGCCACGACCAGCCAGGGCGTCACCGCCTTCCTGTCGATCCAGGAGGGCTGTGACAAGTTCTGCACCTTCTGCGTCGTGCCCTATACCCGCGGCGCCGAATATTCGCGCCCCGCCGCCGACATCCTCGCCGAAGCCCGCCGCCTGGTCGCCGGCGGCGCCCGCGAGCTCACCCTGCTCGGCCAGAACGTCAACGCCTATCACGGCGCCAGCCCGGACGGCGATGTCTGGTCGCTCGGCCGCCTCGCCCGGGCACTCGCCGAAGAAGTCGGGCTCGAGCGGATCCGCTACACGACTTCCCATCCGCGCGACGTCGACGACGAATTGATCGCCGCCCATCGCGATCTGCCGCAGCTGATGCCGTTCCTGCATCTGCCGGTGCAGTCGGGCAGCGACCGCATTCTCGATGCCATGAACCGCAAGCACACGGCGCGGGACTACCTGACCCTGATCGAGCGCTTCCGCGCGGCGCGGCCGGACATTGCGTTCTCGTCGGACTTCATCGTCGGCTTTCCCGGCGAGACCGAGGGGGATTTCCAGGCAACGCTCGATCTGGTCGCACAGGTCGACTTCGCCCAGGCCTTCTCGTTCCGCTACTCGCCGCGTCCCGGCACGCCGGCGGCGCTGCTGGAGGCGCAGGTGCCCGAGGATGTGGCGATGGCGCGGCTTTACCGGCTCCAGGCGCTGCTCGAAGAACAGCAGCGTCGCTTCAACCGCGCCCAGATCGGCCGCACTTTGCCGGTATTGTTCGAGAAGCCAGGCAGGCATCCCGGCCAGCTGATCGGCCGCAGCCCGTGGCTGCAAGGCGTCCATGCCAGCGCCCCGGAGAGCCTGATCGGCCAGGTCGTCGCGGTGCGAATCACCGATTCCTCGCTCAACTCGCTGGC
>CAIUCF010000669.1 GCA_903897565.1 uncultured Rhodospirillales bacterium
CAATCCAGGGCGTGCGGTGGCTCTGGATTGCTTCGCTGCGCTCGCAATGACGAATAGAGAGGGTGCCGTGCAGCCTACAGCCGGATATCCAACACCCGGTCCGGCGGCTTGTGGCCGTCGACGAAGGTCTTGATGTTGATCAGGACCTTCTCGCCCATGTCGATGCGGCTCTCGATCGTCGCGGAGCCCATGTGGGGGGCGAGCACCGCGTTGGGCAGCTTGAACAGCTTGGGATTGACGTTGGGCTCGTTGTTGTAGACGTCGAGCCCGGCGCCGGCGATCTCGTTGTTCTGCAGCATCCGGATCAGCGCCGTCTCGTCGATGACGTCGCCGCGCGAGGTGTTGACCAGAAAGGCGTGCGGCTGCAGCAGCTTCAGGCGCTGCGCCGAGATCAGCATATGGGTCTGCGGCGTGTGCGGGCAATTGATGGAGACGATGTCCATCCGCGCCAGCATCTGGTCGAGATTCTGCCAGTAGGTCGCCTCGAGCGGCATCTCGATCGGCGCCGGCAGGCGGCGGCGGTTGTGATAGTGAATCGACAGGCCGAAGCTGCGGGCGCGCGAGGCCAGGGCCTGACCGATCCGGCCCATGCCGACGATGCCCAGGCGCTTGCCGCGAATGCGGTGGCCGAGCAGGTTGGTCGGCTTCCAGCCGGTCCATTTGCCCGAGCGCAGCAGTCGCTCGCCTTCCGACAAGCGGCGGGCGACGGCGAGGATCAGGGTCATCGCGAAATCGGCAGTGTCCTCGGTGAGAACGCCGGGGGTATTGGTGACGGTGATGCCCTTTTCGCGCGCCGCCATGATGTCGAGATGGTCGATGCCGTTGCCGAACGAGGCGATCAGCCGCAGCTGCGGCCCGGCGGCGGCAATCACCGCGGCGTCGATGCGGTCGGTCACGGTCGGCACCAGGACATCGGCGTAGGTGACGGCTTCGAGCAGCTCTTCCCGCGTCATCGCGTGGTCGTCGAGGTTCAGGCGCGCGTCGAACAGCTCCATCATCCGCGTCTCGATTTCCTCGGGGAGCCTGCGGGTAACGACGACAACGGCCTTTTTGTTCTGCATGAGCCAGACGACCTTCAACGACACGGGACTGCACCCCTGCGATATCAGCCGAGGCCGCTCCTGTCCAGTGACGAGCATTTCCGCAGAGTTGTTTGCTTGACCCTGATGGGGTGGCGGCTTACCAAGACTCCCGTGACAGATCTCAGCATACTACGCCGCAACGGCGTGATCGCCGGCCTCGCCGTCCTACTGCTGACGCTCTTGGCCGGCGCGCCGGTCCAGGCCGAGGAGAAGGACAAACTGCCGCTGCCGCGCTTCGTCTCGATGAAGCACGGCCTCGTCAATCTCCGCGCCGGACCGGGCAAGCGCTATCCCGTGCAATGGGTGCTGCAGCGCAAGGGCATGCCGGTCGAGATCATCGGCGAGTTCGATACCTGGCGCAAAATCCGTGACTGGCAGGGCGACGAGGGCTGGGTGATCGAGCAGGCGGTCTCCGGTGAGCGCAGCTTCATCGTCACCGGCGAAATCCGCGCCCTGCATTCATCCGCCGATCCCGAGGCTGATCTGGTGGCGCGGCTCGAGCCCGGCGTCATCGGCAAGCTGCTGTCCTGCCCGGCCGATACCCCGGACTGGTGCCGCGTCGACGCCGGCGTCAAGGGCTGGATCCAGCGCGAACAGTTCTGGGGCGTGCTGCCGGGGGAAGTGGTGCAGTAGGGGTCCGAGTTTGGCGGACCTTCGGATTTCGCAAGGAGATGAGTGATACAACCATCCCTCGTCATTCCGGCGAAAGCCGGAATCCAGACCTTACGCGCGGGAGGCGGAAAAGGCTGATATCGCCACAAACGCGGTTCTCGCTGGATTCCGGCTTTCGCCGGAATGACGGCTGATAAAGGCGATTTACTTATTTCGCATCACCCCCTTTGTTGCGAACATATCCTTGGCCAGCAGATGTTATCTTTGCGATTTGGTATTGAAGTTTTGAGCCCAGCCGAAACCCTGAAAAGGATACACGGATGACGACCAAGGTTTCGACGTTCCCTCTCAGACTGCCGGTTTCTCTCAAGGCTGCGGTCGAGAAGCTCGCTGCGGCGGACGGCACCAGCATGAACCAGTTCATCGTGATGGCCGCGGCTGAAAAGATCTCGGCGATCACCACCGCGGAGGCCTTCTTCGCCGAGCGCAAGGAGCGCGGCGACCCGGAAGCCGCGATCCGTTTCCTCACGCGCGCGGGCGGAGAGGCGTCGCGGTCGGATGATGAATTGTCGGAATGCTCGTGACTCGGCCCTGAAGCGAAGGGCGTCGTGCGGGTCGAGATGAAATGGCGACCGCTCCTCAGGGCCGTCGCTCTCGCCGGCCTCTGCTTCGGTACGATGACA
>CAIUCF010000670.1 GCA_903897565.1 uncultured Rhodospirillales bacterium
AGGATCGGAGCCGTAGTCGGGTTCGGTCAGGCCGAAGCAGCCGATCCATTCACCGGTCGCCAGCTTCGGCAGATATTTCTGCCGCGTCGCTTCGTTGCCGAATTCATGAATCGGCACCATGACGAGCGAGGACTGGACGCTCATCATAGAACGATAACCGGAATCGACCCGCTCGACCTCGCGGGCTATCAGGCCGTAGCAGACGTAGCTGAGGCCAGCGCCGCCGTAGGCCTCCGGGATCGTGGCTCCCAACAGGCCGATCTCGCCCATTCGGCGGAACAGGTCGGGATCGGTCGTCTCCCGGCGAAAGGAATCCCGGACCAGCGGGAGAAGCTGTTCCTGGCAAAAGGCGTACGCCGAATCACGGATGGCGCGCTCGTCATCGCTGATCTGGCCAGTCAGAAAGAGTGGATCATCCCATTGAAAAACCGGGCGCATAGAGTGCGCAGCCATTTTAGACTCCTGTCTTGGAAAAACGATCGGGGAAGTCATGGGTGGCGCTATACGCGCCCTACCAACTCGCGGCCGATGATCAACTGCTGGATCTGTGTCGTGCCCTCGTAAAGTCGCAACAGGCGAACGTCGCGATAGAAGCGCTCGACGGGATACTCGTTCATGTATCCGGCGCCGCCGTGGATCTGAACCGCCCGGTCGGCAACGCGGCCGGCCATCTCGGTGCAGAATAGCTTGGCGCAGGAGGCGCGCATGCTGACCTGCGGATCGCTCCTGTCGCGCGGCTTGGCATCGAATTTCTGCGCGCAGTCCTGAACCATGCTCCAACCGGCGTAAAGCTCCGCCTCGCTGTCCGCAAGCATGGCCTGGATCAGTTGAAAATCGCCGATGCGCCCTCCGAACTGGCGCCGCTCACGCGCATAGGCGATTGCCTCGTCGAGGATACGTCTGGCCAAGCCGCAGGCGACCGCCGACAGATGAAGACGGCCGCGATCAAGCACCTTCATTGCGGTCTTGAAGCCCTGGCCGGGCACGCCGCCGATGATGTTGGCGGCCGGCACGCGAACATTGTCGAGGATTACGTCACAGGTCTTGGTGCCACGCTGCCCCATCTTCCGGTCGGGCTTGCCGAGGCTGATGCCCGGGGAATTAGCAGGCAGGATAAACGCCGAGATGCCCCTCGCGCCGTGCCCGTCGGTCCGTGCCATCAGTGAGAATGCACCGGCCCGCGCGGCGTTGGTGATGTAGCGTTTGGTGCCGTTGAGGAGGTAGTCGTCGCCGTCGCGCTCGCCACGGGTCTTGATAGAGGCCGAATCGGAGCCAACGTCTGGCTCAGTAAGCGCGAATGACATGATCAGGTCGCCACTGGCAACCCTCGGGAGGTAGGTCTTCTTCTGTTCCTCGGTGCCGTCGATGAGGATACCCTGCGAACCGATGCCGACATTGGTGCCGAAGGCGGAACGGAAGGCGAGGGAGGTCTGGCAGATTTCGTGGACAACTTGGCATTCCTGGAGCATCGACAGACCAATGCCTCCGTATTCCTCGGGAATCGACAGCCCGAACAG
>CAIUCF010000671.1 GCA_903897565.1 uncultured Rhodospirillales bacterium
CCCGAGGACCCTTGCGCCCTGCCCGATCTCGAACTCCTGACCGCGGCGCCGACGATCCGCGGCTCCGGGCCGAGCGAAGAGGCGCTGCAGCAGACCGCGCTGCTGCTGCTCGGCGTGCGCGAGGATGTCGGCGTCCGTGGCGAGATCGTCAAGGTCAGGCCCGGCCCCGTCGTCACGCTCTACGAACTCGAGCCGGCGCCGGGCACGAAGTCCTCGCGCGTGATCAGCCTCGCCGACGACATCGCCCGCTCGATGAGCGCGGTGTCGGTTCGTGTCGCCGTGGTCCCAGGCCGCAACGTCATCGGCATCGAGTTGCCCAACGTGAAGTCGGAGACGGTGTACTTGCGCGAACTGCTGGCGTCGGACGCCTTCGAGCGCGGCTCGTCGCAGCTGACCCTGGTGCTCGGCAAGGATATCGGCGGCGCACCCGTCATCGCCGATCTCGCCAAGATGCCGCATCTGCTGATCGCCGGCACCACCGGTTCGGGCAAATCGGTCGGCATCAATACGATGATCCTGTCGATCCTGTACCGGATGCCGCCGGATCGCTGCAAATTCATCATGATCGACCCCAAGATGCTCGAGCTGTCGATCTACGACGGCATTCCGCATCTGCTCGCCCCCGTCGTCACCGATCCCAAGAAGGCCGTCATGGCGCTGAAATGGACGGTGCGGGAGATGGAGAACCGCTACCGCCTGATGTCGAAGCTCGGCGTGCGCAATATCGAGGGCTACAACAACCGCCTCAAGGAAGCGCGCGACAAGGGCGAAATCCTGCGCCGCCGCATCCAGACCGGGTTCGATCCCGAGACCGGCGAGCCGCAATTCGAGGATCAGCCGCTCGACACCAGGCCCCTGCCCTTCATCGTCGTGGTGGTCGACGAGATGGCCGATTTGATGCTGGTCGCCGGCAAGGATATCGAGGCCGCGATCCAGCGCCTGGCCCAGATGGCGCGCGCCGCCGGCATCCACATCATCATGGCGACGCAGCGGCCCTCGGTCGATGTCATTACGGGCACGATCAAGGCCAACTTCCCGACCCGGATCAGCTTCCAGGTCACCTCGAAGATCGACAGCCGCACCATCCTGGGCGAGTCCGGCGCCGAGCAGCTGCTCGGCCGCGGCGACATGCTGCATATGGCCGGCGGTGGCCGCATCACCCGTGTCCATGGCCCGTTCGTCTCCGACGGCGAGGTCGAGGCGGTGGTCAACTATCTCAAGCAACAGGCCGAGCCGGACTATATCGAGGACGTCACCTCAGACCCGGAAAGCAGCGGCGGCGGCGGCGAGATGGCCGAGGGCGGCGAGAGCGACGACGCCAGCGACCAGCTCTACGACAAGGCGGTCGATCTGGTGTGCCGCGAACGCAAGGCCTCGACCAGCTTCGTCCAGCGCCACCTCCAGATCGGTTATAACCGCGCCGCCCGCATCGTCGAGCGCATGGAACAGGAAGGCGTCGTCACCGGCGCCAATCACGTCGGCAAGCGCGAAGTCCTGGCGCCGCCGCCGCGATAACACACCGCAGAAAAGCCGCAATCTCCAACATAATCATTGTCATCCCCGCGAAGGCGGGGATCCATAATTCCACGGGCGCGACGGTTGCCGAATGGA
>CAIUCF010000672.1 GCA_903897565.1 uncultured Rhodospirillales bacterium
CAGGCGGTCTCCAAACCAACTCGGAACGAATATCTGGCGTATTCTAGCCGCAATTTATGAAGGATGGCGGCTATTTATCGGCAATATTGGGGCAGATTCCGAGATCCGGAGCATGTTTGTTTTTGTCAAACCGGCGTTAATGTATTGAATGCGACGATGAATTCCCGTGAGAGGAAGGGATCGGCCTGAAATGTCTGCCGGGATCGCGGCGATTGCCTACCACCTGCCCGATGCTGTGCTCGACAACGCGGCGTTGGCGTTGGTCGATCCGCGCTTCCACGCCGACAAGGTCAAGGCCAAGACGGGGATCGATCGCCGCCACATCGCCGCTCGCGGGGAGTGCGCCTCGGATCTCGCCATCGCCGCCGCCGTCAAGCTGTTCGCATCGCACGGGATTGCGCCCGGCAGCGTCGATTATCTGATCTTCTGCACCCAGGCGCCGGATTACTTCCTGCCCACCACCGCCTGCCTGATCCACCAGCGGCTCGGCCTCCGCCATGACGCGGGGGCTGTCGACATCAATCTCGGCTGCTCGGGCTTCATCTATGGGCTCGGCCTCGCCAAGGGGCTGATCGCGTCCGACCAGGCCACCCGCGTCCTGCTCCTCACGGCGGACACCTACAGCAAATTCATGGCCGCCGGCGACATGGGCGTGCGCAGCATCTTCGGCGACGGTGCCGCCGCCACCTTGGTCGAAGCAGGCGAAGGCAGGGCGCTTGGCGCGTTCGTCTATGGCAGCGATGGCAGCGGCGCGCCAAACCTGATCGTGCCCACCGGGGGCTTGCGCGATGCCGGCGACGATGCCCGGTTCGAGACCGTCAGCGGCGAGATGCGCCGTGGCAAGCCCTTGGCGATGAACGGTCCCGAGGTCTTCAATTTCACGATCGCCGCCGTCCCGGATTTGGTCCGTGCCACGCTCGCGCGCGCCGGTCTGGTGGCGGGGGATATCGACCTCTGGGTGTTTCACCAGGCCAACGCGACCATGCTGGAGGCGTTGCGGCGCAAGCTCGACCTGCCGCCGGAGCGCTTCTGGCTCGATCTTGCCGAAGTCGGTAATACGGTCTCGTCGACGATCCCCATCGCGCTCGCCCGGGCCCAGGCGGCGGGCCGGCTAATGCCGGGAATGCGGCTCATGCTGGTCGGATTCGGTGTCGGCTATTCCTGGGGTGCCTGCGTCGCGGAATGGGGGAGCTAAGCCATGTCTCATGCAGAGCCGGTCGACTTCGAGATCGCGGGCCGACAAATTGGCCCGGACCAGCCGCCCTACCTGATCGCGGAGCTGAGCGGCAATCACAAGGGCGACTTCGGCCGAGCCTGCGCGTTGATCGATGCCGCCAAGGCGGCGGGGGCTGACGCGGTCAAGATCCAGACCTATACGGCGGATACGCTGACGATCGACCATGACGGCCCCGGGTTTCGGCTCCAAGGCGGGCTGTGGGACGGGCGCACGCTTTACGAACTCTACCAGGAAGGCTCGATGCCCTGGGACTGGCACGAGGCGCTGTTCGCCCATGCCCGGGACGTCGGCATCACCCTGTTCAGTTCGCCCTTCGATCCGAGCGCGGTTGATCTGCTGGAGCGGTGCGGCGCCCCGGCCTTCAAGATCGCCTCGTTCGAACTGGTCGACCTGCCGCTGATCCGTCATGTCGCGCGGACCGGCAAGCCGATCATCATGTCGACCGGCATGGCCGATCTCGGCGAAATCGGCGATGCCGTCGCCGCCGTGCGCGAGACCTCGGCGAGCCCGATCCTGCTGCTCCACTGCACCAGCGCCTATCCGACGCCGCCGGAGGAATGCGATCTGCGGACCATCCCGCATCTGGCCGCCGCTTTCGCCACAGCAACGGGCCTTTCCGACCACACCATGGGCGGCGCCGTCGCCGTGGCGGCGGTGGCCTTGGGCGCGGTCGCGATCGAGAAGCATTTCACCTTGTCGCGGGCCGAAGGCGGCGTCGATGCCGCCTTCTCGATGGAGCCGGACGAGTTCAAGGCCATGGCGGATTCCTGCCGCACGGCCTGGGCGGCGCTCGGCCAGATCAGCTACGCACTCACCCCCAGCGAGGCAGGCGGCCGCGACTATCGCCGATCGCTCTACGTCGTCGCCGACATACCCGCGGGCGCGCTCTTCACCGCTGATAATATCCGCTCGATCCGGCCGGGCTTCGGGCTTGCACCAAAACACGCGGCCGAGGTCATCGGCAGACGTACCGCTCGGACCCTGAAACGGGGCGAACCGCTCGACTGGTCTATGCTCGGCTAGGCGTCGAGGTGGGGTTCGTCAGAGCCTTGCTCAAGCTCCGATGGCGTCTCGAATTTCCGACGTGCGGTGTCCATGACATCAATAACGGTCGCCTCGGCGACGTCGTCACGGTCCATCAAGGTGCGGACGATCGGGTCTTTCAGCACGTCACTCAGGCGCGGTTCGCGGGCGTGTGATGCCATGGTCGGTCCTCCCTAGCGTTCTTCTGATTATAGGGTAGGCGCGATCGATTATCCCCGGTTAGGGGCAATAATCCTCCGTAGGATCAGGCTACCATGGGTGGCGGCATTGCGCAAAAGGAGTCGTCAAGTCGCTCGTTACCGTCCCGCCTTCATCAGAATGACGTCATAGGCGCCGCAGGTATGGCCGAGGTCATAGATGCCGCCCTGGTTCTGCGCCTCGATATCGGCGACCTGTTGGGCGAGTGCGGCACTTTTCGCCGGGTCCTCTCGGTCGAGTTGCGCGATCAGATTCTGAACCCGGGCGTATTTGTTCTGGTAATCGGCGTGGGAGCAATCGGCGTGGGCGATGGAGGTCGTGCCGATGACCGCGAGCGCGAAGACAAGGCTGACGATGGCGAGTCTCATGGCGGGATCCTGCATGTGAAAGTCATTCGCACGGACCTCTGTACGCCCGTTCGGTAGCCTCGGGAAGGGACGATCGGGTGAGCCGATCGTCGCACCCCAGAGTCGCATCGGACTACCCTTATTTCGGTCGGATGATGACGTGGGTCTTGCGTCCCGAGGAGAGCTTCAGGCTGCCGTCGGCGGTGAGATCCGCGGTGCCGATCGCCTGGCCGTCGCCGGCGATGACGGCATCGTTGAGGCGGGCGCCGCCACCCTTGATCAGCCGCCGGGCCTCACCCTTCGACGCGGCGAGGCCGGCGAGGACGAACAGTTCGGCCGCGGGGATGCCGGCGGCGAGGATGTCGGGCTCGATCTCGATGATCGGCAGGGCGGAGCCGAGCGCGCCTTCCTCGAAGACGCGGCGCGCAGTCTCGGCCGCTTCGGCCGCAGCCTCCGCGCCATGGGCGAGCGCCGTCGCCTCGGTCGCGAGCAGCTTCTTGGCCTCGTTGATTTCGGCGCCGCCGAGGGCTTCGAGCCGGGCGATTTCCTCGAGCGGGAGTTCGGTGAACAGCCGTAGGAAACGGCCGACATCGGCATCCTCGGTATTGCGCCAGAACTGCCAATAGTCATAGGGGCTGAGACGGTCGGGGCTCAGCCACACCGCGCCCGCCGCGGTCTTGCCCATCTTCGCGCCCGACGCCGTGGTCAGCAGCGGCGAGGTGAAGCCGTAGAGTTCACGATTGAGGATGCGGCGGCCGAGATCGGTGCCGCTGACGATATTGCCCCATTGGTCGGAGCCGCCGAACTGGATCGCGCAGTTGTAGCGCCGCGCCAGCTCGACGAAATCGTAGGCCTGCAGGATCATGTAGTTGAATTCGAGGAAGGAGAGCGGCTGCTCGCGCTCCAGCCGAAGCTTGACGCTGTCGAAGGTCAGCATGCGGTTGACCGAGAAATGGCGGCCGACATCGCGCAGGAAGGG
>CAIUCF010000673.1 GCA_903897565.1 uncultured Rhodospirillales bacterium
GACTTCGGCATCGGCGTCGATCTCGGGTTTCTCACCCGCTCCAAGAAGTACACGTACTTCCGGCCCAAGTTCATCTTCTACGCGACCTACCTGTCGGAAAAGATCGGCTACGCGCGCTACATCACGATCTTCCGGCAGTTGGAGCGGCACCCGGAATTGCGGTTTCACCCGATCTTCGCCTGGTTCAAGAATTGGTGCCAGGACGAGTACCGTCACTGCGAGGCCTTCGCCCTGTTGATGCGGGCGGATCCGGCGTTGCTGCGGGGCGCGAACAAGCTCTGGATCAAGTTCTTCCTGCTGTCGGTCTACGCGACCATGTATGTCCGCGACCATACCCGACCGGCGTTCCACGCCGCGCTCGGCCTCGACCCGACCACGTACGACTACCGGGTCTTCGACATCTGCAGTGAAATCAGCAAACAGGTCTTTCCGCTGACGCTCGATACCGACCATCCCAAGTTCCGTGCCCGGATGGAACGACTGCGACAGCTCTCCGACCGTCTGGCCGCGGCGAAGAGCCGGGGCGGCCTGATCGGTCGGCTGCAGCAGGGATGGCTGCTCGCGGCGACGGGGCTGACCTTCGTGAGGCTCTACATGATGACGGCACGGTCCAACGCGGTGCCCGACACCGTTTGCCTGGCGCCGGCCTGGTAGCGGGACGGAAACGCCAGCCGTGATCGACCACTGCGTCAGCTTCGTCTTCACCGTCCTGGTCTGGTGGCTCGGCACCGGCGTGATCTTGAAGCTTTGTACGTTGCCGCGCCGGACGTTTCGCTGGAGCATGCTCGGCGCCTCGGTGATGCTCGCAGCGGCGTTCTATGGTCTCTCCCACGCCGCACGCATGACCGACACCGGCGGCGTCTATCTCTCCTTCATCAGCGCAATCGGCGTTTGGGGCTGGATCGAGATGAGCTTTCTCATGGGCTTCGTGACCGGGCCCCGGATCACGCCATGCCCGAACGACGCTGCGGGCTGGCGTCGTTTCGGTTTGGCTCTGGCGACCCTCCTGTACCATGAGCTCATGATCGTCGCGGCGGCGGCGGCCATCATTACCCTCACCTGGGGGCTCCCCAACCAGACGGGCACCATGGCATTCCTGATCCTGGCGGTGATGCGGGCGAGCGCGAAGCTCAACATCTTCCTCGGCGTGCCGAACCTGACCGACTCCTTGCTGCCCGAGCGTCTCGGCTACCTCAAGAGCTATTTCCGCCGACGCAGCTTCAACCTGCTGTTCCCGCTGTCGATCGCCGGCGGCGTGCTCGGCGCGGCAAGGCTTGCAGGCCAGGTCTTCGACAGCGTCGGTGCGGAAGCGGTGGGCGCCGCGTTGCTGCTCACGCTGTTGACGCTCGCGATGCTCGAACATTTCTTCATGATGATGCCGATCCCGGACGGCGCGCTGTGGTTCTGGGCCATGCCCGCGAGCGCCGCCAAGCCGATCCAGCGACCGGCGCCATAACCCATGCCAGACGACCCTTACGACTCAGAAGCACGACTTAACCCGGATCAGCGCCGGCCACGATCACGAGCCGGCGGCAGTGGAGAGCAGGGAATGAATTACGAAGCCTTCTTCGCCCAGGAACTGGACGTCCTGAAACAGGACGGGCGTTACCGTGTCTTCGCCGAGCTGGAGCGCCGCGCCGGCATGTTCCCTGCGGCCACGCGTCATGACCGCGGCACGGTCGCCGATGTCACGGTCTGGTGCTCCAACGATTACCTCGGCATGGGACAGAACGGCAAGGTTCTGGCGGCGATGCACGAGGCGCTCGACAGCTGCGGCGCCGGCGCCGGGGGCACCCGCAATATCTCCGGCACCAATCACCAGCATGTTCTGCTCGAGCGCGAACTCGCGGATCTGCATGGCAAGGAAGCGGCGCTGCTGTTCACCTCGGGCTACGTCTCGAACTGGGCGGCTCTTGGCACATTGGCTTCGCGCCTGCCGGATTGCGTCGTCCTCTCCGATGCCGGCAATCACGCCTCGATGATCGAAGGCATTCGCCACAGCCGCGCCGAGTGCCAGATCTTCAAGCACAATGACATCGAGGATCTCGACCGCAAGCTCGCCGCGATCGCGCCGGGCCGCTCCAAGCTCGTCGCCTTCGAATC
>CAIUCF010000674.1 GCA_903897565.1 uncultured Rhodospirillales bacterium
GCGCGGCGGCGACGGGCGGCGGCGCCAAAGCCTGCGACGCCCCAGCCGCTGCCGGCGGCGCGACCGGAGTCGGGGGCGACGGCGGCGTCGAAGCCGCAGGGGCGACGGGGGCCGATGGTTCGGTAATCACCTGTGGCACGGCGTTGCCGCCGAGTTCCACGGTCGGCAGCGGCGAGAGCGACGCTGGCTGCTGAGCCGGCGGCTGTGTGGCGGGCTGGCCGGATGGGCTTAGGGGATGCGGCGCCGCCGCAGGCGTGGGCGCGGGCTGCCAAGCGGTCGACACCGGCGGCGCGCGCTCGGGCTCGGCGGCTGTGGTCACCGCCGGCGGCAAGGTCAGCAATTGACCGGTCTTCAGCAGATACGGCGGCACAAGGTGATTGAGCTGCACGAGGGTCGCGGCTTCGACGCCGTATTGTCGGGAAACGCGGTACAGCGTCTCGCCGCGCTGGACGAGATGGCCGTGGATCGGCGGCACGATCAGAGTCTGGCCGGTATGGATATGGAATGGCGGCTGCAGGTGATTGGCGTCGATCAGCGAGCGCAGCGGCACCCCCGCGGCGCGGGCCACGGCATAGAGGGTCTGGCCCTTGCGGACGACGACCCTGCCGCCGCCCTGCATGACATCGGCGACGGGTGTCGCCACGACCGGGGCCGGGCCATTGTTGAAGACCGGCGCCGGCGGCCCCTGACGCGCACAGCCGGCGAGCGCCAGAGCGCTCAGCAACGCAACCGCCCGCAGTAAGGAGAGCCGCCGCACGGTCACAGCGGCAGGTCGCGCTGAATCGGGTTGTGCCGGGGCAGTCCCGGGACGAGGGGCACGAAGCGGACGGTGCCGAGTTCCTCGCAGGCGCTGCGGCCGCCGCTCTGGCGGACCCGCATCAGGACCTGATCACGGCGCTCGCCACCGACCGGGGCGACCAGGATGCCGTCGGGCGCCAGCAGCTGCAGCAGCGCCTGCGGCAGGCTCGCCGCCGCCGCGGTGACGATGATCCGGTCATAGGGTGCGGGCTCGGCCCAACCGCGGGTGCCATCGCCGTAACGGCTGGTGACGTTGCCCAATCGCAGATAGGCGAAGCGCTTCTCGGCGTCGCGCAACAGCGATTGGTGGCGTTCGATCGTGAAGACCCGGCGGCACAGCCGCGCCAGGATTGCGGTCTGGTAACCCGAGCCGGTGCCGATCTCCAGCACCTTATGGCGCTCATTGAGTTCCAGCGCCTGGGTCATCGCCGCGACGACGAAGGGCTGGCTGATGGTCTGGGCATGGCCGATCGGCAGGGCCACATTGTCCCAGCAATGCTCGCCGAAGGTCGCGGGCACGAAGATATCACGCGGCGTGCGTTCCATGACCGCCAGGACCCGCTCGTCATGAATTCCGGCATCGCGCAGCGCCGCCACCAGGCGGGCCGCTCCAGAACGTGGCGGCGGGTCGGAAACGGAGATCACGGAAACAGCGTCTCCAATTCTGCCAGCGCGGCGCGATGGGTCATGTCCATGTAGATCGGCGTCACGGCGATGCCGCCGGCGTAGACCACGTTGATATCGGTCCCTGGCAGGCTGGAATCCTCGTCCCGGGCCGTGCCGACCCAGTAATAGGCGCGACCGCGCGGATCCTCGTTCTTGATGATGTTGTTGCCAAGCTTGCGCTGGCCCTGCCCCGCCGCCCGGACTCCGGTGACATCGTCGGCTTCGATATCGGGGAAATTGACGTTCATCAGCGTATTTGCCGGCCACGGCGCGGTCACCAAGCGGCGGATCAAGCCGGCGGCATGGCGGCGCGGCGTCTCCCAGCGCGGCTTCTCGCGATCGGGGCAGACGAGGCTGAGGGCAACGCTCGGCACGCCCAGCAAGGTGCCTTCCATCGCCGCCGCAACCGTGCCCGAATAGGTGATGTCCTCGCCCATATTGGCGCCGCGATTGACACCGGATAGCAGCAGGGTCGGCCGCCGCCCAGTGATGATCTCGTTGACCGCCAGCATCACGCAATCGGTCGGCGTGCCGTCGACACAAAACCGGCGCTCGCCGAGTTTGCGGATGCGCAGCGGCCGCTGCAGGGTCAGCGAATGTCCGGCACCGCTCTGCTCGGTCTCCGGGGCGACGACCCAAACATCCTCACTGAGGCTGCGTGCGACCTCTTCGAGCACGACGAGCCCGGGCGCGTTGATGCCGTCGTCGTTGGAGACGAGGATCCGCGCGGTCGAGAGATCAAGCGGAACGGGGATCATCATGCACGGGGTCCGATACTTTCAAGTCCACCCATATAGGGCCGCAGAACTTCGGGAACGGCAATACTCCCGTCAGCCTGCTGATAATTCTCCAGAATTGCGACCAGGGTTCGGCCGACGGCAAGCCCGGACCCGTTCAGTGTATGCACGAATCGTGTCCCTTTTTCGCCTTTCACCCGGAATCGCGTCTTCATCCGGCGGGCCTGGAACTCGCCGCAATTCGAGCAGGACGAGATTTCGCGATAGGCGCCCTGCCCAGGCAGCCAGACTTCGAGATCGTAGGTCTTGCGGGCGCCGAAGCCCATATCGCCAGTGCACAGCAGCAGCTTGCGATAGGGCAGGCCCAGCCGCTCGAGGATCGTCTCGGCGCAGCGCGTCATGCGCTGGTGCTCCTCCTCGGAGCGGTCGGGATGGACGATGCTGACCAGCTCGACCTTGTGGAACTGATGCTGGCGAATCATGCCGCGGGTATCGCGCCCGGCAGAGCCAGCCTCGGAGCGATAGCACAGCGTATGCGCCGTCCAGCGCAGCGGGAGCGCTTCCTCGTCGAGGATTTCGTCGGCCGTCAGGTTGGTGAGCGGCACTTCCGCCGTCGGGATCAGCCAGCGGCCATCCGTGGTCCGAAACAGATCATCGGCGAATTTCGGCAATTGCCCGGTGCCATACATGGTCGAATCATTGACCAGGGTCGGCGGGATTACCTCGGTGTAGCCGAACTCGCCGGTGTGGGTGTCGAGCATGAAGGCGGCAAGCGCGCGATCGAGCCGGGCCAGCCCGCCCTGCAGCACCGTGAACCGGGCACCGGCGATCTTGGCGGCGCGGGCGAAATCCATCTGGCCAAGCGCTTCGCCGAGTTCGAAATGCTGGCGCGGCGTGAAATTGAACTGCCGGGGTTCGCCCCAACGGCCGACCTCACGGTTGCCGGCTTCGTCCTCGCCCTCGGGGACGTCGTCGCCGGGCAGGTTCGGGATTCCGGCAAGCTGCTGTTCCAACGCCTCGCCGAGATCACGATCGATCCCCTCGAGGGCGGTCATCCGCTCCTTGATATCGGCGACGGTCGCCATCAGGGCGTCGGCATCGCCGCCCTTGCCGCGGGCGATGCCGATCTCGCGCGAGACCTGATTGCGCTTGGTCTGCAACTCCTGGAGCTCGGTCTGCGCCGCGCGGCGCCGGCTATCGAGGTCGAGCAGCGCCGGGGTCACGGCGGCCCAGCCGCGCCTTGCCAGAGCGGCATCGAAGCCGGCGGGGTTGTCGCGTATTGATTTCAGGTCATGCATGGAAGGCTCGAAAACGGTTTGATGTGGCGACGCGACGTCTCACGGCTTGGCCGCAGCCTGCTGGGCGCTCCCGGCGGGGCTGATGGTGCAGGACGGGGTCAGCGCCTTGACGATCATCGGCCGGGCGGCGAACCCGGTCATATACGCGGCCACGACGATCAGGCCGATCGATTTATAGCCCGCCCGCATCATGATCACGCCGAAGATCATGCCGAAAATGCCGAGAAAGGTGATGAACCAGAGCAGCAGCCCGGTATGACTACAAACGAAGCTCATGGCGCCGGGACGCCGGCCGGCTTGTCCCCGGATGCCGCGTCATCATCCTCGTCGTCTTCATCGTCATCGTCGTCGACATCGTCCAGGCCCGCGGCCTTGCGCTGCTCGCTGCGCTGACGCTCGACGAGCCCGCAGCTCCAGATCGAGATGGCGTAAAGCAGGCACAGCGGCACCGCCAGCCCGACCATGCTCAGCGCATCCGGCGGCGACAGAATCCCGGCGGCGCAGAAATTCAGCACGATCGCGTAGCGCCAGTGCTTCTTCAGGAAGGCCGAGGAGACGAGCCCGACCCGGGCCAGCAAAGTCAGCCCGACCGGCAGTTCGAAAGCGATGCCGAAGGCGAAGATGAAATTCAGGACCAGACCGAGATATTCGCTGACCTTCGGATCGGCCTCGATCGGCAGAGAACCTGCTCCACCCATGCTTTCGAAGCTGAGGAAGAAGCGGAAGGCCTGCGGAAAAATTACGTAATAGGCCAACGCGCCGCCGAGAAAGAACAGGATCGGCGTCGCGATAAGATAAGGCAGGAAAGCGCCGCGCTCTTTCTCGTAGAGGCCGGGCGCCACGAACATCC
>CAIUCF010000675.1 GCA_903897565.1 uncultured Rhodospirillales bacterium
GATGGAAGCATCCGATCGCAGGAATTCCCTCTCGGAACCAAGCCGGATTCGGTAAGGCGGAAACGGGCAGCGTCTTCCGCCTTAGAAGGCCTTGTCGACGATGCGGGGCTCTCCCTAGCCGCGATAGACGTCGATCAGATCGGTGAACCCGCTGGTCGCGTGCGGGCCGAAGGCGCAATGCTCGAGGATGCCGCTGGCGACTGTCTTGTCGTTGCGGGTGACCTTGCACACCTGCTGGACGTGGAAGAATTGCGGCTTGGTGAGGTCGAGTTCGCTGGAGACCCAGGTCTCGTCGGCGATGGCGTAGCTGCCCTTCCAGTAGCCATGGCCCCATTCCGGGTGGAAATAGCCGACGCCGGTCATCTGGAAGGTCGCGAGCGGCTGGTAGGTGACGTGGTCGGTCTCGCCACCGCGGAGACGGAAATCGATGCTGGCGTCGCGGATGCGGCGGGTACCGGGGAGATAGTTGAATTTGACGTTATAGGGCGTGGCGTGGGCCTCGCCGGTGTCGCGGGCGAACACCGGGGTATCGGCCTTGGGCACCCGCGGGATGGTGCCGCCCGAGGCCATCAGGGTGTCGCCCTTGCCGTCCTGGTAGAGCACGCCGTGGAGGACGTGATCGTCCCAGAAGGTCTGGGTCCAGCCAAAATACAGCTGCGAGGCCCAGCGGCTCGGCCGGCCGCTGCTCTCGCCGCAGGGCCGCACGCCCCAGGAGCGGTCGCGGGTGCCGTTGGTGACGCGGCCATCGACCTCGATACGTTTGCCCTTGACGATGATCCAGCCCGACCAGGTGCCGAACTGGGTCATGCGGGTGACGTCCATCGACAGCTGCACGCCGTCGGTCATGATCTGGCGTGCCTCCTCATGCGTGCCGGTGCCGCCTTCGAAGGTCAGATCGGCCTCGAAGCCGCGCGCCGGATCATTCACCGTGACGCGATGGCGGCGCATCGGGATCACGGTCTCGATCTTGAGCGGGCCGAGCTCCGTCTTCGTGCGGTCGAGCGGCAGATCGCCGCTGATATGCAGGGAATACTGGTGGCCGTCGACCAGCACGCTGAAGGCGCCATCCTGAACCCGACGGTTCGGGTAGAAGCCCATCGCCACGGCGAAATAGAGCGAGCCGTCACCGACGAAGCCGCTGAACCAGAACCGGTCGTAGAAATTGCGATCACCGGTCGCCGGGATGGCGATCGGCTGGGCGGTCTGATGGATCGGATAATCGTCTAGGGTCGTGATCATGCTGCGCTCCCTCGTGCTTTTCGTCCGGTGTACCCGGCTTCACCGGGTTCGGGCAAGGTAAGAGAGCGGCGGCCTTCAAAACCCCGAAGCGGCCTGATTCTCGTCGACCGCGACTCCGGCCCGGGCGCGGCGGACATTGCTGGCGAGTTGGCCTGGGCGGTCCTCATTGGCGGGCTTGGCCGTCGCCATGCGCATCACCGCGGCATAGCCGGGCTGGATCTCCATGCGGGAGGCGAGGGGGCCGCGCATCAGGATCTCGTGGACCCTGGGCAGGTTGTAGCAGGGCACGTAGGCCAGCAGATGATGCTCGAGGTGGTAATTGACGTAATAAGGCGCCACGAACAGCCGCTGAATGAGCCCGGCCTTGGTCGTGCGCGTGTTGCGGAGCGGATCGTTGCTGTCGGGCACCACCGCATGCTCGGCGATGTTGCGCACCCGCGTGATCACCATCATCCAGGTGATCAGGGGCAGCACCCACAGCAGCGGATAGGCCCACCACACGCCAGCCGCAGCGAGTGCTGCGAAGAGCAGCGCGTTGGCGACGCATTGCGGGCCGAGTTTGCTCCAGAAATGCGCCGCGCGGCGCTGCAGCGGCCAGGAAGGATCGCCGAGCGCGTTGATGAATTGCGCCTTGCGCTGGGCGTAGCCGGTCCGGCCGGTGATATCGCGCCAGAACTTGCGGCGATAGCTCGCCCGCGTGATCGGGAACGGCGCCGAGAGCACGAGGTCGGGGTCCTCCGGCTGCTGGGTATGGGCGTGATGCTGCAGGTGGTAGCGGCGATAGGACTGGGTTTCGGCGAACACCGGATAGGCGCAGAACCATTGGCTCAGGATGAGGTTGGTTCGCGGGCCGACCGCGTTGGCGCCATGGGCGCCGTCATGCATCAGGATGGCAAGGCCGAGCTGGCGCGAGCCGATGATCGCGACCGCGAGCAGGAAGGTGAGAGGGTTGGGCCACAGCGCCACCATCGCGATCGATCCGAAGATCAGCGCCCAGGCATGGGCGATCAGGCCGACGCTCTTCCAGGTCTTGCGGGTGCGGACCTCGATCAGCTCCTGTTCGGTCATCAGGTCGCGGGCGCGGAGGGGGACGATGGCCATTGTTACGGCTCCTTGGGGGCAGGCGCGAGGCGGAGGAGTGTGGGCGGCGTGAGGTCGCTCGGCGCGTCGGCCTGGGCGCCGATCAGCCGCATCATCTCGTCGGCGAGCTCTGCAGGCGCGCGGCCGACGGCGTGGCCCTGCAGCGTCACGCCAATGGCGACGGCCCAAAAGCGCCGGGCGCTGGTATCTGGATCGAGCCGTGAGTGCCAGCCGCGTGCCGCCATCTCGGCGGCGTAGGCGCGCAAGCCCTCGGCATGCAGCCGCTCGACGGTGCGCTCGACCAGGGGAGCAAGATCCTGGCGACGTCGGGTCAAGGTCATCGCCTCGACGAAGAACCCGACGGCATCCGCGCCCATCACGCTGTCGACGAGGGCGCGGGTGTAATCCTCGGGCGAGAGCTGCTTGCCGGCGTGCAATTCCGCGGCGCGTGCGACATGGAGCACGTCGCGGCAGGCGGCCTCGACGAACAGCGCCTCCTTGGTGCGAAAGTAATAGGTGATCTGGCTTGGAAACGCCTGGGCCGAGGTTGCGATATCGGCGATCGATACGGCGGCCAAGCCACGTTCCTTGAACAGACGGCCTGCCGCATCGAGCAGCAGCGACCGCATTCGCCGCCCGGCGCTGCGGGTCGCACGGACAGCGTGCCGAGGCTCCGGAGATGAGGACATAGTAGGGGCACTGAGCATGCCGATATTTGTATGTTATACAAACAA
>CAIUCF010000676.1 GCA_903897565.1 uncultured Rhodospirillales bacterium
CGACAATGCTGCTGACGCAGTTGTCGTAATCCGTGGTGCCCTCGCTGGATTCCATGGTGACGGTGCAGGCATGGACGATCCGCGGATCGAGTGCCGCCCGCGCGGTCCCGGAGCCACTGACGCAGCCCGCGACCAGCGCGCAGCTGAACACGATCCGAAGCCGCGTTGCTAGGGAGCCAGAGATGGACTTATAGGCCGTGTTCGATCGGGGAACGGTCTTTGAACGCATCATGGTCGCGCCTCCTGTCCGGAATATTGGCAGTCGAATGACCATGAATAATAATCAAGTATTTATCGTCATAAACAACATTATTTTAAATAAAGTTTTATTTACAGATTGGATTGTAACTTTAAAATTCCCATACGCGTTCGTAATTATTACGAAATATTCTTGGATATCTAGCTTTTTATTATTTTTTGGATATTTATTATAGAATTGTAGTGCTGACGCAAGGCTTAGATATCGACGGGATATGATTTTCGAAGGTTTGACGGTGCCGGGATCGTGCCACAACGAGTCTAAGGGCCTCCAATCGCCCAGGATGAAGTTCCGGGGCAATAATTGAGACATCGTCTCCACCGGCGCCAACCTGGATCAACGGGCCGTCCCGTGGATCCAGGCCTCGGCGTCGATTACTCGGGAACGATCTCGCCCGAACCGCCGAGTTCGGCGGGGAAGTCCTTGAGTTTCGGCAGGCCGTCGCGGATGCGCAGCACGGTCTCGCCGTAATTGACGTGGACGCCAGGCTCGAACTTGAGCGTCGGGATGGTCGCCGCGAATACGTCGATCAGGCCCATGCCGGGATGGGTCGTCATGATATGGCCGCCGCAGATCTTGCAGAACTGGCGATGGCTGTTGTCGGTCTTGGCGAAAGTTGCCATCTGGTCGGCGCCCTTGGTCACCTTGACCGCGCTCGGCTTCCACAACGTAAACGCGTTGACCGGCCCGGCGGACCAGGAACGGCAGGATTCGCAATGGCAGTAGCCCATGCCCTCGGGCGCGCCGGTGACGTCGATCGTGATGGCACCGCAGAAGCAGGCGCCGTGATAGGTGTTACTCATCTTCCATTCCCTTTTTGGTTTTCGGTAGCAGGCAGTTGGGGGGTACAAGTTATCGAATGGCGACTTGAATTTGAGTGATTTCTTAAGGTTCTTTCTTGCCCGAATACAGATTCATCAACATTGGCTGTTCGAAGACGAAGGCTCCATCGTCCGATCTCCCAAAATCGAATAGGCCCCGGACTTCGTCGGTATAGATCTTGTCGCGGCGAATGTTGTTGAACGTGCTTCCGCCCAGCTGGGTCGCCATCGCCTCGAAACTCTCGTACCGGGGATATTGCCGGTAGCCGAACAACCGCTCCGTCTCGAAGAGCGCTTTCGCCGTGCGCCCCAGGGCGAGCTGGGCCTCGCGGCGAACCCTGGTTTCGTCATGGAAAGGTCGCATCATGGCGAAGTGTGAGCCGGTGACGTCCGGTTCGACGACGCAAAGGAAGCCGGTGACGGGCTTCAGGACCCGAGCCGCCTCGGTCAGCGCCGCGTCCATTTTGTCGACGGGCACGTGATGCAGCGAGCGAAAGAAGAAGACGCCGTCAACGCTTCCCGTCGCCAGGGGAAGCGCCTCCGCGCGCGCTTCAGCGAAAGTCAGCCCCGAGGAGAGTGGGGCGGCTCGATTCTTCTCGGCCTGGATCGGATCGGGCTCGACGGCAAGTACGGCAGTACCGCGCTCGCGGAGTTCGCGCGCCAAGTTGCCCGGCCCGCACCCGACATCCACCAAGCTCAGGCCAGCGAGTGCCATCAGGGCATCGACGGCAGCGATATCGCTTTGTTCGCCCAAGTCGCGGCGGGAGGTAGAGTGTCCGGTTGTTGCGGTCATGGTCCGATGTCCTGGAGGTTGGGGTGTCGGTCGGTACATGTGACGGAGCGAGTGTTATCCATTCTCGGCATGAAGGATCCAGACCGCGGCGCAAGCATAACACCCCGAGGGGGCACGTGTTTGGATAGCGCATTCGACACCAGCAAAGCGACCTCGCCTTTGAGACCTGGATGCTCCCGCTGGGCGGCGCCCTGAGGGACGATTTAGAC
>CAIUCF010000677.1 GCA_903897565.1 uncultured Rhodospirillales bacterium
CGAGCTCGGCAACCATCTCTTTCCGGAGGACGGCTCCGGCCGCGATCCCCGACTGTGCCCGGCCTGCCAGAAGGGTCAGCTGAGCCTCAAGCTCGGCAAGTTCGGCGCCTTCGTCGGCTGCGCCAACTATCCGGAATGCCGCTTCACGCGTCCCCTCGCCTCCGAGGCCGGCGGCGATCAGCAGGGCGCCGAACTCGGCGAAACCGGACCGAAATCGCTCGGCACCAACCCCGACAATGGCCTGCCGATCTCGCTGCGTAAGGGTCCCTACGGCGTCTATTTCCAGGAAGGCGAAGCCGCGGAAGGCTTCAAGCCCAAGCGCGTCTCCCTGCCCAAGGGCATGAAATCGACGGAAGCGACCCTGGAACAGGCATTGGCGCTGCTGGCTTTGCCGCGTGAGATCGGGAGCCATCCCGAAACCGGCACCATGATCACGGCCGGCATCGGCCGCTTCGGTCCTTACGTGAAGCATGGCAGCACCTATAAATCACTGCCGGCCGATGACGACGTGCTGACGATCGGCATCAACCGCGCGGTCAGCCTGCTGGCCGAGCAGTCGAAGGGCGGCAAGAACAGCCCGACGCCGCTGCGCATCCTCGGCGAGCATCCGACCGAAGGCGGCAATATCGGCCTCTTCAAGGGCCGCTACGGCCCCTATGTCGAGCATCGCGGGCTTTTCGCCTCCCTGCCCCGCGGTGGCGATCCTGAGACATTGACGCTGGAAGACGCGCTCGCCCTGCTGGCGGCACAAATCGCCAAGGGCAAGAAGCCGAAACCGCCGCGCGGCGCCAAAGCTGCGCCGGCGGCCAAGAAGAAGGCGACGACGAAGGCCGCAACGGCGAAGCCGGCGGCGACGAAGAGCGCGGCAAAGCCGAAAGCTGCGGCCAAGGCCAAGCCCAAAGCGCCGGCCAAGACCGTCGCGGTCGCGGCAGCACCGCCGGAGCCGACGCCGAAATTGCGCCGCAAGACGGCCGGCTGACGACTTGGCCCGCCCGCCGCGCGCGCAGCGCTCCCCTCGCACCACCCCGCGTTCGGCCAAGCCCGCCGCCGCCCCCGATGCTGCGGCCAGGCCGTTCCGGCCGCGCCCCGGCCTACCGAGCCGCCAGGAGATTCTCGATTTCATCGCCGCGAGCACGACCCCGGTCGGCAAGCGCGAGATCGTCAAGGCCTTCAAGGTCAAGCCCGCGGACCGCGTCGCGCTCAAGGGGTTGATCAAGGATATCGATCGCGCCGGCATCGTCGAGCGCGGCCAGGGCCGGCGGTTTGCACCGCTCGCGAGCTTGCCCGAAGTCGCGGTCCTCGAAGTCACCGGCCTCGACGAGGACGGTCTGCCGCAGGTCCGCCCGATCGGTACAGCGCCTGAAGATCCGATCCCGGCCATCGCCCTTACCGAGACCAGCGGCGAGGGCACCGTCGCGGCCGGCGAGCGCGTCATCGCCAAGCTCCGCCGCACCGAGGGCGGCGGCTATGCCGCAACGGTGATCCGCAAGCTGTCCGGCGAGACCGAGCGTGTGCTCGGCGTGTTCCGCGCCGAGCGCGACGGCGGCGGCCATCTCGATCCCACGGATCGCCGCAACAAGACCACGTACCGCATCCGGCCTGCCGAAACCCTGGGCGCCCAGGAAGGCGAGCTGGTGCTGGCGCAACCGCTGCCGTTGCCGCGCCTCGGCCTGCCCCATGTCCAGGTCGTCGAGCGGCTGGGATCACTCGACGATCCGCGCTCGATCAGCCTGATCGCCATCCACACCCACGGCATCCCCGTGGCCTTTCCCGCGGCCGCGATCGTCGAGGCCGAGCAGGCCAAGCCGGTCACCCTCGGCAAGCGTTCCGACCTCCGCAACATTCCGCTGGTGACGATCGACGGCGCCGACGCCCGCGACTTCGACGACGCCGTGTTCGCCGAGCCCGACCCGAACGTCGAGGGCGGCTGGCATCTCGTCGTCGCCATCGCCGATGTCTCCTGGTATGTCCGCCCCGGCAGCGCGCTCGATCGCGCCGCGCGGGAGCGCGGCAACTCGGTGTATTTCCCCGACCGCGTCGTGCCGATGCTCCCTGAGGCCCTCTCCAACGAATTATGCTCGCTGAAGCCGCAGGTCGACCGCGCCTGCATGGCGATGCATATGTGGATCGATGCCAAGGGCACACTGACCCATCACAAGATCGAGCGCGCCCTGATGCGCTCCGCGGCCCGCCTGACCTACGAGCAGGTACAGGCGGCGATCGACGGCCGGCCCGAGGAATGGGTCGCCCCGCTGGTCGAGCCGATCCTGAAGCCGCTCTATGCCGCCTATGCCGTGCTCGAACATGACCGCGCCTAGCGCGGCACGCTCGAGCTCGACCTGCCGGAATGGAAGGTCAATATTTCCGCCGACGGCAGGGTCGCCGCCATCACCCGACGCGATCGCCTGACCAGCCACAAGCTGATCGAGGAGTTCATGATCGCCGCCAACGTCGCCGCGGCGCAGACCCTGGAGGCGATGAACCAGCCGGTGATGTACCGCGTCCATGACGTGCCGGATGCGGCAAAACTGGAGGCGCTCGGCGGCTTCCTCGAAAATCTCGGCATCCCCGGGGTCAAGCTCGCCAAGGGTCAGACCGTGCGCCCGGCGAGTTTCAATCGCATCCTCAGCGCTGTCGTCAGCCGCCCGGAAGCGCCGCTGGTGAACGAGTTGGTGCTGCGCAGCCAGGCCCAGGCGACCTACACCCCGACCAATATCGGCCATTTCGGCCTCGCCCTGATGCGCTACGCGCATTTCACCTCGCCGATCCGGCGCTATGCCGATCTGCTGGTGCATCGCGCGCTGGTCTCGGGTCTGAAACTCCCGGAAGGCGGTCTGGCGGGCGAGACCCACGAGGATTTCGAGGAACTCGGCCTGCACCTCTCGACCACGGAGCGACGCGCCTCCGCGGCCGAGCGCACCGCGACGGACCGCTACATGGTCGCCCATATGGCCGACCGGGTCGGCGCCACGTTCACGGCGCGCGTCAACGGCGTGACCCGCTTCGGGCTGTTCGTGACCCTGAAGGAGAACGGCGCCGACGGTCTCATCCCCATCAGTACGCTGCCGGCCGATTACTATCACCACGACGCCGCGACCCATCGCCTGATCGGACAGCGCCA
>CAIUCF010000678.1 GCA_903897565.1 uncultured Rhodospirillales bacterium
AAGCATGGATCCCCGCCTGCGCGGGGATGACGGCGGGGGTGATTTGCCCTTATGACGAGCGCTTGCGCATCGATAGCGCCAACATCAACGAACAAGATAAGGGCAGGAAATATGTGCATCGATTTCAGCGTTCGCGGCAAACACGTGCTGATCACGGGCGGCACCGGCGGCATCGGCGGGGCGTTTGCCGAGGCGTTCATGGCGGCCGGCGCCCATGTCACGATCGTCGATATCGCGCCGCCGCGCAGTGAGCTGCCCGCAGGATTGAAGTTCGAGCAGGTCGATCTCTGCGACGACGACGCGGTCGCGGCGCTCGGCGCCCGCACCGCCAGGATGGATGTCGTCATTCATTGCGCCGGCCGCGCCGCGCTCGATCAGGAATATTCGCCGATCGTCTTCAACCAGATCGTCAACCTGCACCTGACCGGCGCGCTGCGCCTCGCCAACGCCTTCCGCCCGCATCTCAAGGCGAGCAAGGGCTGCATCATCCACATCGCCTCGATGACGTCGTATTTCGCCGCGCCTTACGCCCCGGCCTATGGCGCCGCCAAGACCGGGATCATGTCGCTGACCCGCACCCTGGCGGTCGAATTCGCCGGCGACGGCATCCGGGTCAACGCCATCGCCCCGGGCTGGATCGACACGCCGCTGACCAAGGTGGTGCAGCACGACATGCCGGAGATGAACCGCCAGATCGTCGAACGCCTGCCGTTCGGCCGCTGGAACACGCCTGATGAGTTGGCCGGCCTAGCCGTGTTCCTGGCCTCGCCGGCCTCGAGCATCCTCACCGGCGTCACCATCGCCGCGGATGGCGGCTACTCGATCACCTGAAGGCTCAGTGGGCCTCGGCCGGCGCCGCCGGTCGCGGGCCGACCTTGCGCATAAGCGGCACCATCAGTGTCGTCGCCGCGAAGCAGACCATGATCGCATAGAAGGTGTCGGCGAAGGTCAGGGTCTGGGCCTCGCGCATCGTCAGCGCCCATAATTGCCGCAGCGCCTCGGCATGGCCACGCACCGCGTCGCCACCGGCGAGCGCGGCATTGGCCGCGGTCGCGCGACCGAGCAGCGCCACCAGCGCCGGGTTGCCGGCGTTCAGGTGATCGGCCAGGCGCTGGGCATGCAGATTGGTGCGGTCGTTGAGGATCGTGCCGCAGGCGGCGATGCCGATGGCCCCGCCCAGGGTGCGCATCAGGTTGAACAGGCCGGACGCCAGTTTCAGCCGCTCCGGCGCCAGGCCGCCCAGGGTCAGGGTCACCGTCGGCGCGACCGCGAATTGCTGTGCAAAGCCGCGGAATGCCTGTGGCAGCAGCAACTCCTGCCAGCCCCAGTCATGGGTGATCGGGGTGAAGCTGTACATGCTCAGAGCGAAACAGCCGAAGCCACCCATCATCAGCCAGCGGATATCGATCCGCTTGGCCAGAAAGGAATAAGCCGGGATCGCGGAAATCTGGAAGATGCCGGTCGAGAACACGGCAACACCGATCTGCAGCGCGCTGAAGCCGCGCACCCGGCCGAGAAAGAT
>CAIUCF010000679.1 GCA_903897565.1 uncultured Rhodospirillales bacterium
ATGAAATCGGGCCCGAAGAATATTGTCGATCATCAGTCGTCAAAATAAAAGCCCGACAGAAGCGGCCCGGGTCAAGGGCCTCTCACAGATAGGATATCCCATGAGCGAAGCGTTCAATCCGGCGTCGACCACTCTGCTCGACGGCAAGGTCGTGATCGTCACCGGCGCCGGTGGCGGCGTCGGCGAAGGTATTGCCAAGCTGGCGGCGAGCCGCGGCGCCCGCGTCGTCGTCAACGACCTCGGCGTCTCGCTCGGCGGCGATGGCGGTGACGCCAGCCCGGCGCGCCGCGTCGCCAACGAGATCGTGGCTGCCGGCGGCGTTGCTATCCCGAGTTTCCGCAACATCGCGGAATGGGACAGCGCGCAGGGCATCATTCAGGATGCACTCGACGCCTTCGGCCAGATTGACGTCGTCGTCAACAATGCCGGCATCCTGCGCGACGTGCTATTCCACAAGATGGACCCCGCCGATTGGGACCTGGTCCGCCACGTCAATCTCGACGGCTATTTCTACGTCTCGCGCGCCGCCGCGCCCTATTTCCGCCAGCAGGCGAGCGGTGTGTATCTCCACATGACCTCGACCAGCGGGTTGATCGGCAATCTAGCGCAGACCAATTACGGCGCCGCGAAGCTCGGCGTCGCCGGGCTGTCGCGCAACATCGCGATCGACATGGCGCGCTTCAACGTCCGCTCCAACTGCATCGCCCCCTTCGCCTTCACCCGCATGGTGAATTCGATCCCCGAGACCAGCGAGCGCAACCGCAAGCGCCAGGAGGTCAACCGCCGGCTCGATCCCGACAAGATCGCCAACCTCGCGGTGGCCTTGATGTCGGAGGAGGCCAAGGACATCTCCGGCCAGATCTTCGGCTCCCGCAACAACGAGATCTTCATCTTCAGCCAGCCACGCCCAGTCCGCACCGTCCACACTGCGGAAGGCTGGACTCCGGAGACCTGCCTCGAAACTGCGCTGCCCGCCCTGCGCGCCAGCACTTATCCGCTCGACACCTCCGCGGATGTGTTCACATGGGATCCCATCTAAGCTAGGAGAGACGGCACCGCTGACGGGGACGAGGATTCCGGGGAATGAGTTTCGCAGGTTTGATCGACCGCTTCGGCCCCGGGGAACGCATCTTCATCAGCGGCTCTAGCGGCGAGGCCATCGGCTTGATGGAAGCGGTGCTCGCCGTCGGGGAACGCGGCCAAGGCTGGGAGATCCTCACCAGCTTCGTCGCCGGCATCAATCCCTTGAAGATGGATGCCACGACACCCGGCCCGCGGGTAACCGGGCTGTTCATGCAGCCCGGCGTGTCGGCCGCCCATGCCAGCGGCCGCTTCCGCCACCTGCCGCTCGCCTATAGCGGATTTCTTCGCCATATCCGCGATCGCGTGCAGGTCGACACCTGCATCGTTCAGGTGACGCCGCCGGATGCCTCAGGGCAATGCTCGCTTGGCCCCGCCGTCGAGTTCGTCCCCGACATCATCGCCAAGGGCGGCAGAATCATGGCGGTGATCAATCCCAACGTGCCCCGGATCCCCGGCTCGCTGTCGCTGCCCTATGCCGGATTTGCGGCCACGGTCGAGAGCGATACGCCGATCCGAACTCTGGCGAGCGGCGGCGACGGCGCCGAAGCCGGGCTGATCGCCGATCATGTCGCCCCCTTCATCACCGATGGCGCCACCCTGCAGATCGGCATCGGCAAGGTGCCGACGGCGATCTTCGAACGGCTTCACGACCGCCGCGGCCTCAAGCTGCGCTCGGGCTTGCTTTCGGACTCGGTGATCGACCTCGCCGCCTCCGGGGCACTCGAGCCGGGCTCGACGATGCTCGGCTGCGTCCTCGTCGGCTCGCCCGAGTTCTACGCCTGGTGCACAGGTGAGCCGCGCCTCGCGGTCTGCAGCGTCAGCCAGAGCCATGATATCGCCCACCTACTGACCGTGCCGAATTTCGTCGCCATCAACTCGGCGCTCGAGGTCGATCTGTTCGGGCAGTGCAATCTGGAGATCGTCGGCGGCAAGGCGCGCAGCGGCATCGGCGGCGCCCCGGATTTCGC
>CAIUCF010000680.1 GCA_903897565.1 uncultured Rhodospirillales bacterium
CAGCCCGGCGGCCGGTCCAGCACCGAATCGATCCGCTCGAGCGGGAAGGGGCGTTGGCGCATGTCGTTCAGCAGCATCACGACGGAACCGAGCGCGCGCTCGTGCAGGAACTCCCGTAGCGAAGGCGGCGCCGTGCTGTCGTCGACCCGCATCGCGATCGGATCCTCGCCAACCATCTCGATCGGATATGTGAGCAGCGAAAACGTCAGCGATTGATAGCGGTTCAGCAGGCGCAGCCCGGCGGCGACGGTCGGGGCCGAGAGCACGAGCAGGCCGAGTGGACCATAGGACATCAGCCGATAGCGTAGGCCGGTGCGCAGCCAGATTCCCGGGATATGGCGGGTCGCCGCGACGAAGGCTTCCTGGCAGCGCAGCTCCTGGGCGGCGCTGACCTGGCCTTCTGGGTCGACGAGGTTGATCGGCTCGAGACAGGCGGCCTTGAGCATGGGGTAGGATTCGATCCCTGACTCGTCCAGCATCGCCGACATGATCCGGACGCTCAGATTGGAGAGCCGGGTCGATGCCAATGTCTCAAGTTTCATGCTGACCTCCGGCCGGGATTATGGCGAGGCTGTCTGCTGAAGTCAAAAATGTGACGGATTTGGACACGCGCGGCGTACATTGCTTAAGTGCGATCGGCTTCGCTATGCCGTGAACGGGGAGTTCTGGTCCCACCATTCGCGGCTCGGCTTCGACCTTGACAGGTTCGTTGGGTAACAGAGATAGTCCTAACCAAGCAAGCGTTTGATTGCCTTTTTGGGCATCACAAACCACTCCCGGGAGGTCAGCGATGTTGGTCGTGCAATATGCTCGTTTCGGCGTCCCGGCCGAAGTCGCCGAACTGGTGGAACTGCCGGAGCCTGTCGCCCCTCAGGCAGGGGAAGCCCTGGTCGAGGTCGAACGTGTCGCGATCAACCCGGGTGACCTGCTGCGACTCGAAGGTCGCTACGGCAACAACGTCGCCGCATTGCCGGCCTTTGCCGGCGCCGAGGGTGTCGGTCGAGTTGTCCAGATCGGGCCGGGCGTGAACCGGGTGAAACCCGGCGACCGCGTACTGCTGCACCAGTATTTCGCCAAGATCGGCACCTGGCGCGAGCGGCTCGTCATGCCAGCCGACAGCCTGATGGCGATGCCCGAGGCCGACCTGTCGCAACTCGCGATGCTCAGCGTCAATCCGGCGACCGCGCTGTTGATGCTGACGGATTTCGTCGCGCTGAAACCCGGCGACTGGGTGGTGCAGAATGCCGCCAACTCCGCGGTCGGCCACTGGCTGATCAAGCTGGCTGCGACCATGGGGCTGTCCCTGATCAACGTCGTTCGAAGGGAAGACGCGGCCGCAGAGCTGCGCGCAGGCGGGGCGACCCATGTCATCATCGACGGTCCCGACCTCCCCGATCGTATTGGCGAGATCACCGCCGGAAAGCGGCCGCGGCTGGCGATAGACGCGATCGGCGGCGAGGCGACGCAACGCCTGGCGGCGAGCCTTGCTGAGGGTGGCACGGTGGTGAATTATGGCCTCTTGTCGGGCGAAGCCTGCCGGGTCGCGGCGCATGATACCGTGTTTCGCGACGTCACGCTGCGCGGCTTCTGGCTGCAGCGCTGGTGGATCGCGTCGACGCAAGGGGCGATCGACGCGCTCTACGCGCAATTGTCTGGTCTGGTCGCCAGCGGCGCGCTGTCGGTGCCGGTCGAGGCGGTCTATCCGCTCCGCCGATTGAAGGATGCGCTCAATCACGCCGGCCGACCCGGGCGTACCGGCAAGATTGTGATGGCGGTCAAGGCTTAAAGAAAACACGAGAAACTCGAGGGAGAGACAGCGATGTACAAGCTCTATGCCTATTGGTCCGCGCCCAAGCCGGAAGATGTCGACGCCTTCGAGAAATATTATCTCGAAACCCATGTCCCTCGCGCTGCGGCGGTGCCGAACCTGCTCCACATCTCGACGATGCGGACCGAAGGGTTCGAGGGCGGCACGCCGGTCAATTACCGCGTCGCCGAGATGGTCTTCTCGAGCAAGGAATCCATGGCCGAAAGCGCGACCTCGCCGCAATGGGCGGCGATGCGGCAATGCTCCGGCGACATCATCGCCCGCTTCGGCGTGACCTTGCAGGTCGATCTCGGCGTCCCCGTTACGGGGAAGATCGGCTAGGACGACGGCGACTCGGATCCGGGTATCGTCGGCGGCCGCAGCATGGCGACGAGCTGGCGACCGATCTCGGCCGGCGTCAGGCCGCTGGCCGGGCGGAACCAGCTCTGCGTCCAGTTGAGCGCGCCGATGAAATGCAGGCGGAACAGCCTTGGATCGATCGTCGGGGGCAGGTCGAGCCCGGCGACGACCTGGCTGATGATGGCTTCGTATTCGTCGCGTTGGCGGATCAATTCGTCGCGATACTGGCCGATGCTCTTGGGGAAGTTTGGTACCACCAGCAACATGAAATCGCTGGATTCCAGGAGCGCAGTGCAATGGGCGGCGGCGGCGGCGGCGAGACGGTCCCAGGGATCGCGGACATCGCGGATCGCGTCCTGCGCGGTACGGATCAGGATCTCCATGCCGGCGGCATGGACGGCGACGAACAGCTCCTCCTTGGAAGCGAAATGGTAGTACAGCGATCCGGCGAGAATGCCCGTGGCATTGGCAATGTCGCGGACCGACGTCGCCTCGAAGCCTTTGGCGGCGAACAGGCGGGCGGCCTCGACCAGGATCTGCTGGCGGCGATCGAACGGCATCGCTTCCGGCTTCGGCACCGGCCGGGTGCGACGGGGCGCGGGAGTCGCAGGCTTTCGGGTCAGACGCTGGGGCGCTCGGGGCATGCGTATCGGCCTGTCGGTGGAAACGGAGGAGGGCGGGACATCCGCTGTGCCCCCGCCGTATTGCGCAGCGTCAAAGCCTATCAAACGAGCGATTGTTTGGCAAATTTCGCGCAAAAGGGGAGATCTGCATGAGGGTTATCGAGTTCTTCGATCGCGCGGCAGCGCTCTATCCCGACAACGCCTTTCTACGGCAGGATGGCGTCACCCGCAGCTATGCGGAAGCCGCCGCAGCGACGCATCGCATCGCCGCGGCGCTCCGGCGCGACGGTATCCCTGGCGACGCCGCCGTCGGCTTCTATACGCCGAATGACTGGCGCGGGGTGGAGGCGCTTTATGGCACATTCCGCGCCGGCAACCCGGTGATGCTGGTGAATTCCCGCAATCCGGTTGGCCAGAATATCGCACTGCTCGCCAAGGTGGGTGCCCAGGTGCTGTTCTTCCACAGCGTCTATGCCGCCGAGGCCAAAGCGGTACGGGCGGCCTGCCCGAGGATCCGCCTGGCGGTGTGTCTCGACCAGGATCTAGGCGACGCGCCCGCGCTCGCCCGTTGGATGGCACCTGCGGGCGCTGTCGTTGCACCGGCCACTCTGAAGCCCGAGGCGGCCTGGGCCTATTACGGCACCAGCGGCACCACCGGCGAGCCGAAATGCGTGATCCAGACCCAGCTGACGGCGCTGGCGATGACCTGGGACATGCTGTTCGCGATGCGGGTCCAGGAGCCCGTGCGCCACTTGGTCGTCGCCCCGGTCAGCCATTTCGCCGGCTCCTTCCTCCACGCGCTGTCCTCGGTCGGCTCGACTCATATCCTCCACGACAAAGTCGACGTTCTCGACATCCTGCGCAGCATTGAGCGCGACCGCATCGAGGTGTTGTTCCTGCCGCCGACGGTCATCTACATGATGCTGGCGCATCCCGAAGTCCGGAACTTCGACTACAGCTCATTGAAAATCCTCGCCTATGCCGGGGCGCCGATGGCGCGGCCCAAGGTCAAGGAAGCGATCGGCGTGTTCGGCCCGGTGATGATGAACATGTTCGGCCAGTCGGAAGCCAATGGCCCGATCGCCTTCCTGCGGCCCGAGGAGCATCGCATCGACGCCGGGCCCGAGTGGGAATGGCGGCTGCAGTCGATCGGCCGCGCCTCGGTCACCCGTCAGGTCGAGATCATGGCAGACGACGGCCGCATCCTCGGCCCCGGCGAGGCCGGCGAGATGGTGATCCGCGGCATGGGCAACTGCGCCGGCTATCTCGACAATCCGGCGGCGACCGAGGAGCTGATGCAATTCGGTTGGCTCCATACCGGCGATGTCGGCATGAAGGATGCCGAAGGTTACATCGTGTTGCTCGACCGCAAGAAGGACATGATCGTCACCGGCGGCCTCAACGTGTTCTCGGCCGAGGTCGAACAGGTGCTGATGTCGCATCCTGCGGTGCTGACCGCCATCGTCATCGGGGTGCCCGACGAGAAATGGGGCGAGGCGGTGAAAGGCGTGGTCGAGCTGAAACCCGGCGCCGAGGCCACCGAGGCAGAGCTGATCGCGCTGTGTCGCGCCGAGCTTGGCGGCGTCAAGACGCCGAAATCGATCGACTTCCGCGCCGAACTGCCGCGCAATGCCACCGGCAAGATCCTCAAGCGCGAGGTTCGCAAGGAATACTGGGTGGGGCAGGAACGGAATATTTGAGGGGTGTCAGGAGATATGCCCTCGCCCAACTCACCTCGTCATTCCCGCGAAGGCGGGAATCCATCGTGACGCATCATCAAACTTTCAGGCATG
>CAIUCF010000681.1 GCA_903897565.1 uncultured Rhodospirillales bacterium
GCCGATTGACCACAGCGGTCGACCGGCCGCGCTGCCAGAAGCTGGGAGGAGAGTGACCGTGCCCGCCGCTCGCGATTTTCGCGCCATACCGCTCGTCGATATCTCCGGCATGATTGCCGGCAAGCCCGAAACCTACGGCGATATCGCCGCACAATTGGGCAGGGCTGCCCACGAAGTCGGCTTCATCTACGTCACCGGCCACGGTATCGCGCCGGATCTGTTCGCCGATCTGATCGCGGCGACGGATGCCTTCTTCCGCCAGCCCTTCGACGTCAAGATGCGGTCCTATATCGGCAACTCGACCAATCACCGCGGCTACGTCCCCGAGGGCGAGGAGGTCTTCGCAGCCGGCACCAAGGACAAGAAGGAGGCCTTCGACCTCTCCATCGACCTGCCCGCCGATGATCCGGAATATCTGGCCGGCAATCCGCTGCTCGGGCCCAATCAATGGCCCGACCTGCCCGGCTTCAAGGACGCCGTCAGTACCTATTACCGTGCGGCCTTCTCCGTTGCCCGCGTGCTGATGCGCGGCTTCGCCCTGGCGGTCGGCGAGGCCGAGGATTTCTTCGAGCCCTACCTGACCAAGCCGCCGAGCCAGCTGCGTCTCGTTCACTACCCCTACGATGCCGATGCCACCGACGCGATGGGGATCGGCGCCCATACCGATTACGAGTGCTTCACCTTGCTGCATGCGACCCAGCCCGGTCTGGAAGTGCTCAACGGCGAGGGGCAATGGATCGACGCACCGCCGGTACCTGGAGCCTTCATCGTCAACATCGGCGACATGCTTGAAATCCTGACCAATGGCCGCTTCGTCGCGACCTCGCACCGGGTGCGCAAGGTCAAGACCGAGCGTTACTCGTTCCCGCTGTTCTTCACCCTCGACTATCACACCGAGGTGACGCCGTTGGCGCGCTTCGTCTCGGCCGACAATCCGGCCCGTGGCAGATTGGTGGCCGGCGAGCATCTGTTCGCGCAGACCGTGCAGAGCTTCACCTATCAGAAGGAGCGACTGGCGCGCGGCGAGATTTCCCTTCCGGAGAAATCAGTCGGCCTCTCGTCCTTCGGCCAGGAGGCGCGACTGACGCTGCCGCGCGGTTGAGGCGACGGCCTGCCGCACTCATTATTCTTGTCAAGGTAGCAGGGCGGGCGATACCCTCAGGGCGAGGGAGAAAAGAAAAGAATGAGCGAGCCTGCGGCACCGATAAAATATTCCCTGTCGAAATATTCGCCATCCAGCTTTGAAGAGAGAGGCGCCGCGACGCCGTTCACGACACCGGCGCTGTCGAGTGCGCGGGTTCGTTTGGACGATCGCCATAACCTCGTGCTGCTGACGCCGGGATTTTCGGGTACCGACGCGGTCTACGTGCTGCCGTGGACGGCGATTCCCGAGCTTTTCACGATGACGGTCCATGACCGAGCGCTGTACGAGCTGATTTTGACCAGCAAGGCGACGACCCCGAGCGGTATTCGCCGCGAGGCCCTGCGCGTGATGGCGAGCGGCCTTGCCGGTCCCGAGGCCAAGCTTGCCGCCCGCAAGGCGCTCGATGCCGACGAGGCCTATGGGGTGGAAATCCAGGCGACCTTGCTGATCTCGCTGCTGTTTTCGCTCAACGTCGACGTCACCGGTCTCGTCAGTCTCGACTTCTCCAAAGCGGACGTCCTCGGCGCCTCCCGCCGGCAGCTCGCGACGGCAGTCAGGCCGCTCGGCGTCGATCCGGATGCCGCCTATGAACGGATGGAGCAACTCGCGAGGGCATTGGCGTTCATCGGCCTTCCCAGTTTCGGTAATCCCGGGCGTCTGCGCGTGCTGCTCGATCAGGTGCGGGCCTTCCAGAGGAGCATGATGCAAAAGTCGGAGCGGACCGACGGCGAGATGGCTGCGTTTCATCGCTTTGCCGCGGAGGTCGCCTTGAAGACGGAGACGCTTTCGCGTGAGTGTCTCGGCGCGCTCGACAAGGCGCTCGCCGATCTCTCGAGCCTGGTTCGCAACTGGAGCGACCGCGGGCCCGAGATCTTCAAGCTGACGAA
>CAIUCF010000682.1 GCA_903897565.1 uncultured Rhodospirillales bacterium
CTCTAAAGGTCGAGCAGGCTTGTGACGCAGCGCTCGCGTTCCTGCTGTAGCCTCACGAAAATCGGGCCGAGGTTGCCCCCGGCCCGTTGCAAATTCTCGTCATTGCGAGCCGCAGGCGGAGCAATCCAGAGCCACCTGAATGTCGCCCTGGATTGCTTCGCTCTGCTCGCAATGACGAGGGAAGTGTCTGCGATTACTCCGCCGCGGCGAGCTTGCCGTAGCCGATTTCCGCCTTCACTTCGAGGAACTCGTAGAACGCGAGATCGCCCCATTCGCGGCCGTTGCCGGACTGCTTGTAGCCGCCGAACGGCGCCATCAGATCCATGCCCGCGCTGTTGATGTTGACCTGGCCGGCGCGCAGGCGCGACGCGACGTAGCGCAGCTGCTTCGGATCCTTGCCCTGGACATAAGCCGCCAGGCCATAGGGGGTGTCGTTGCCGACCGCGATGGCCTCGTCGACCGTCTTATAGCCCATGATCGAGATGACCGGCCCGAAGATTTCCTCGCGCGCGATCGTCATGTCGTTGGTGACATTGGCGAATACCGTCGGCTTGACGTAGTAGCCCTTGTCGAGGCCCTCGGGACGGCCGAGACCGCCGGTGACCAGGGTCGCACCCTCTTCGATGCCCTTCTTGATCAGTCCCTGGATCTTGTTCCACTGCAGCTCGGAGACGACCGGGCCGATCTCGGAATTGCCGTTCGGATCGCCGACGGTGACGCTGTCGGCGGTCGCCTTGGCGATCGCGATGACCTCTTCCATGTTCTGGTTCGGCACCAGCATGCGGGTCGGCGCGTTGCAGGACTGACCGGAGTTCTGCATCACGTGCTTGACGCCGCTGGCCACCGACTTGGCGAAATCGGTATCGGGCAGCAGGATGTTCGGCGACTTGCCGCCGAGTTCCTGATGCACGCGCTTGACGGTCGGAGCCGCCGCCTTGGCGACCTCGATGCCGGCGCGGGTCGAGCCGGTGAAGGAGACGAGCTCGATGCCGGGATGCGAGCTGATCGCGGCGCCGACGCCGGGGCCGTCACCATTGATCAGGTTGAACACGCCCTTCGGCACGCCGGCGGCATGCAGGATCTCGGCGAGCACGATGCCGGAGAACGGCGCGATTTCCGACGGCTTGAGGACCATGGTGCAGCCGGTGGCGAGCGCCGGGGCGACCTTGCAGGCCATCTGGTTGACCGGCCAGTTCCAGGGCGTGATGAAGCCGCAGACGCCGATCGGCTCGCGCACGATCAGGGTGGTGCCCTTCATCTGCTCGAACTGGAAATCCTTGAGGATGCCGATGGCGCTCTCGAAATGGGCGATGCCGATCGCGGCCTGGGCCTGCTGGGCGAGGCTGGCGGGGGCGCCCATTTCCTCGGTGATGGCGGCGGCCATGTCGTTGTAGCGACGCTTGTACTCGGCGACGATGCGCTCGAGCAGGGCGATGCGCTCTTCGCGCGGGCTGAAGCCGAAGGTCTCGAACGCGGCTTGGGCGGCGGCGACGGCCTTGTCGACATCGGCCTTGGAGCCGAGGCTGATCTGGCCGCAGACCTGCTCATTGGCCGGGTTGATGACGTCGAGCGACTTCGGCGTGACC
>CAIUCF010000683.1 GCA_903897565.1 uncultured Rhodospirillales bacterium
ATCAGGTGGCGGCCGGGGCGCCGCTGTTCGATCAGGACGATACCGACGAGGTCGCGGCGCTGGCTCAGGCTAGAAGCGCAGAGGATCAGGCGCGGGCACAGTTGCGCGATCTCGAATTGCCGGCAAAGCCCGAGGAAATCAGCGCCGCCCGCGCCAATCTCGCCGACGCTACGGCGACGCTCGTCCGGATTCGGCGCGATCTCGCCCGCGACACCGCCCTGATCGGCAAAGGTTTCGCGACGCGGCAGCGAGTCGATCAAGAGCAGGCGGATCTCCGCTCGGCCGAGGCCCGCAAGGCGTCTCTCGAGGCGACCCTGGCGATGCAGCAGAATCCGAGCGGCCGCGAGGCGGCGATCACGGCGCGGCAGCATGCCGTGGCGATGGCGGCGGCGCAGACGGCGCAGGCGGCCTGGCGGCTGTCGCAACGCCATGTCGTCGCCCCGGCCGATGCGGTCGTCGCCGATGTGCTCGCACGGCCGGGCGAGACGCTTGCAGCCGGGGGGACTGCGGTGTCGTTGCTCCCGCCCGGGAACATCTTCATTCGCTTCTTCGTCGGCGAGCGCGCGCTGGCCGGAATCCATCTCGGCGACCGGGTCAAACTGACCTGCGATTCCTGCCCGACCGATCTCTACGGCATCGTCAGCTTCATCGCGCCTGCCGCCGAATACACCCCGCCGGTGATCTACAGCGACGAGAGCCGCGACAAGCTCGTCACCATGGTCGAGGCGCGGCCGCCACGCGCCCAGGCGGTCAGGCTCAACCCGGGTGAACCGGTGCAGGTGAGTCCGCCATGAGCGATCTCGTCATCGATGTCCGCGGCCTGGAGAAGCGCTTCGGATCGCGGATCGTCGTCGATGGTCTTGACCTGACCGTCCGGCGCGGCGAGATCTGCGGCTTCCTCGGCGCCAATGGCAGCGGCAAGACGACGACGATTCGAATGTTGTGCGGCTTGCTGCGGCCGGATCGCGGCGAGGGCACCTGCCTCGGCCGCGACGTGATCCGCGATGCCGCCCTGATCCGCCGCGATGTCGGCTACATGACGCAGAAATTCAGCTTCTACGACGACCTGACGGTGTTCGAGAACCTCGATTTCGTCGCGCGCATCTATGAGATGCCGAACCGCGCCAAGGCGGTCGACGCGATGCTCGACCGCATGGGGCTGGCCGATCGTCGCGACCAGCTTGCCGGAGAGCTGTCCGGCGGCTGGAAGCAGCGGCTGGCGCTGGCTGCCTGTGTGCTGCATACACCCAAGCTGCTGCTGCTCGACGAGCCGACCGCGGGCGTCGATGTGAAGGCGCGGCGCGAATTCTGGGATCTGATCCATGATATGGCGGGCGACGGGCTGACCGTGCTGGTCTCGACCCATTACATGGACGAGGCCGAGCGCTGCCGCCGTATCGTCTACTTGGCGCAAGGACGCATCGTCGTCCAGGGCACCGGCGAGGAAGTCGTCAAGGCGTCCGGCCTCGTCACCTTCGAGGCGACCGGCGGCGATCCGGACGCCGCCGCCCGGCTGCTGCGTCATGCGCCCGGGGTCGAGGCGGCCGCCGTCTTCGGGCGCTCGCTGCATATCGCCGGCCCCGATCGCGCCGGCCTGG
>CAIUCF010000684.1 GCA_903897565.1 uncultured Rhodospirillales bacterium
GAGGCCTCGCCGGCCTCAGCCCCGGCCAGCAGCATATGGGCGAGCCGCGGGTGGAGGCCGAGACGGGCCATCTTCTTGCCATGGGCCGTGATCTTGCCCTTGTCATCAAGCGCGCCGAGCGAGACCAGCAGCGACCGGGCGCTGGAGAGCGCAGCGGGGTTGGGGCGGTCGAGCAGCTTGAGGTCGCTCGGATCGTCGGTACCCCATTGCGCGAGCTCGAGAACGAGCGGGGCGAGGTCCGCCTGGGCGATCTCGGCCGGCGTGAATTCCTCGAGCGCACGATGCTGGGCTTCCGGCCACAGCCGCCAGCAGATGCCGGGTGCGGTGCGACCGGCACGTCCGGCACGCTGCGTCGCCGCAGCCTGCGTCACCCGGACGGTCTCGAGCCGGGTCATGCCGCTGCGCGGGTCATAGCGTCCAGAGCGGGCGAGGCCGGCGTCGACCACCTGGAGCACACCGGGAATGGTCAGGCTGGTCTCGGCGATCGCGGTCGCGAGCACGATCTTGCGCTGCCCCGGGGCCGGTGGGGCCAGCGCGTGTTCCTGGACCTTGTGATCGAGGTCGCCGTAGAGCGGCAGTACGACGACGTCTTCAGCCAGCCTGCGGTCGGCGAGGGCGCGCTGCGTCTGCCGGATCTCCCCGGCACCGGGAAGAAACACCAGAATGTCGCCGCCGCTGTCGTCCAGCGCGGTTACCACGGCATCCGCAACCCCGCGGCCTAGCCGCTCGGGAGCCGGCGCTGGAAGATGGCGGATCGTCACCGGATAGGATCGCCCCGTCGCCGTTACGATGGGGCACCCGCCCATCAGCGCCGCCGCTGGTGCGGCGTCGAGCGTCGCCGACATCACGACCAGCCGCAGATCGGGTCGCAGTGCAGATTGCGCTTCGAGGCAGAGCGCGAGGGCGAGGTCGGTGTCGAGGCGGCGCTCGTGAAACTCGTCAAACAATACGGCGGCGATGCCGTCGAGCGCCGGATCATCCTGGATCATCCGGGTGAAGAGTCCGTCGGTGACGACCTCGATCCGGGTCTTCGGACCGATCTTGCTGTCGAAACGGACGCGATAGCCGCAGGTCTGGCCGAGGCTCTCGCCGAGGGTTGCGGCCATGCGCGCCGCTGCGGCGCGGGCCGCGAGCCGCCTTGGCTCAAGCACGATAATGCGACCGCCCTGACGCCAGAGCTGGTCGAGCAGTGCCAGCGGCACACCCGTGGTCTTGCCGGCCCCGGGCGGGGCCTGGAGGACGAGATTGGCGGTGCGGCCGAGGCTGGCGAGGATGTCGCCCATGACGGACGCGATCGGCAGACCCTCGAGGGCTGGGGCGGGAGCTTTCATGCTGCTTGGTGCGGGTGACGAGACGGCGCGTCAGCCGGCGCGCTTCAATCCGGCGCGCTGGAGCCGCATCACGAAGCCGATGACCTCGGCCACGGCCTTGTAGTGTTCGGGCTTGATCTCCTCGTCGAGCTCGACCGAGGCGTAGAGTGTGCGTGCGAGCGGTGGGTTCTCGATGATCGGCACGTCATGTTCGGTCGCCACCTCGCGGATGCGCAGCGCCATGAAATCGGCGCCCTTGGCGACCACCCGCGGCGCGCCCTGGCTCCCCACGTCATATTGCAGCGCGACGGCGAAATGGGTCGGGTTGGTCACCACCACCGAGGCCTTGGGGACGGCCGACAGCATGCGGCGGCGTGCCCGGGTCATGCGCAGCTTGCGGATATGGCCCTTGATGTGGGGATCGCCTTCGGCGTTCTTGTACTCGTCCTTGACCTCGGTCTTCGACATCTTGAGGGATTCATTGATCGACCATTTTTGATAGAAATAGTCGAGCAGACCGATTGCTCCGAGCACCGCGAGGATCCAGACCATGAGGATCAGAAGATTGTCGTGCAGAACCGTCATCATGCTCAAGGGTTCGATGCCGACATAGACTTCGATCCGCTCGACATCCGGCTTCAGCAGCAGGAACGCGGCGGCGACGACGATCGCCGTTTTGATGAGGCCGCGGGCAAATTCGACGAGAGCCGAGACCGAGAACAGCCGCTTGATTCCGCTCAGGGGGTTGAGGATGCTCCAATTCGGCTTCAGCTTCTCCGTTGCCCACAATAATCCGGTCTGGGCGACCGTCGAGCCGACCGCCGCCGCGACGAGAATCGACAGCGGGGCGGCGAGCGACAGGCCCATGGTGAGACCCATCACGCGAAACAGATCGATAAACGCAGTCGTGTTTCCGACCTCGATCCGCTGCGGATGCTCGATCATGCTCCGCATCAGCAAATAGCTCGGCCGCATCGACCAGGGCAGCACGGTCAGCATGACGACTGTCGATGTCGCGAGGAGGATGACGAGCGAAAGATCCCGCGAGACGCCGACCTGACCGCGGTTGCGCGCCTCGCCTTGTCGTTTGGCTGTCGGGTCTTCTGTTTTGGAGTCTTTATCGTCTGCCACGAGGCCTCAGGATGGCGCGTCCATTACGGTCGAAAGGGATAATGCACTGGTATCGTTAATGGAGTATGAGTGAATGGGTCCGTGCTCACGCGCGAATGGCTACGGGAAATCGGGCGCGGTTTGCGTTCCTGCACGGCAAACGTGAAAATAAATAAAAATCGACACTAAGAAGTCACGGTCCGGTTGAGGGGGGCCTTGACTCGTTCTTGATATCGTCTATACTGTTTCTACCCGAATTAGGAGTGTTGACAAAATGTCAAGCATTTCCAGCGTGGCGACGGGGGCTGGAGCTGCGATTATCACCAACAACAGTGGTAGTTCTGCTTCAGGTAAGCCCGGTCAGGCGGTTGAACCGACTGGCTCAGCGTCGTCAACAGTGCCGCTGCTATACTACACCAGTCCGCGAATCTTTGTCGATCCGCAGTACGGTCAGGTCGTGTACGACTACCGCGATCCGACCACCGGAATCTCGACGCAACAGGTGCCTTCGAAGCAGGCTCTCAGCGCCTATACGAAGAGCGCGCAGACGGTTCAAGCGACTCCATCAGCGACAGGCGCGACCGCCGCGGTAGCCTCGACGGCATCTTCCGTTGCGATTCAGGCGAGCGCGCCGACCACCAGCACGACGACTGCGGCGCCAGTATCCTCGCCCGCGCCCGTGCCGGTTTCGACCGGCGGCGGGACATCGACGGTCGCCTGACCGCATAGCACCAACGTCGGCAGATTTCGATCGAGCGCCGGAGCCCAGCGGGCCCGCGCTACGCCCGACACGAGCGATCTTCCTTCGACGACATGGCCAAGCCAGGTTAGGCTGACACGACCCTGGGCCTCGGGCGGCCAAAGGTTTCGCGAGATAGGTCGGGGTCACGATGCCGCAGACGATCATCCTTCTTACCGGTAGCTTCGACGCGAGCGATCTCAGCAGTTTCCTCGCCAGGCGCCATCCCGAATGCGCCCTCATCTGGGTCCAGGATCTCGATGTCTTGATCGCGGCGATCGATTCTGTCGAGTGTGCACGCGCTCGGCTCGTCAGCTTCTGCACCGGCGTCATCGTGCCGGCGGCGCTGCTGCAGAAGTTTGGCTGCGGCGCCTATAATATTCATCCCGGTCCGCCGAGTTTCCCCGGGCGGCATCCGGAATCCTGGGGTGTCTATCTTGCGGCGATGCGTTTCGGCGCGACGCTGCACGTGATGACGCCCCGCGTTGATGAAGGGGCGATCATCGCCACGAACTGGTTCGACGTTCCTGCCGGCGCGGGTCAACGGATGCTCGCCGAAACCGCGTTCAAGGCGGCGCTGGACCTGTTGCTGGCATGGTTCCCGCGTCTGGTGGGCGAGGATGCGGAGCTGCCGGCGAACGGCGAAGCATGGCACGGCCGCAAGTGGCGTCGCGCCGATCTCGACGCCATGACCCGTTTTGACGCTGGTATCGATGCCGTCGAGTTCGAACGCCGGCGTCGGGCCTTCGCCGAACTCCCCGGCTGCACCCTGACGCTCGTGCTACACGGGCTTGAATTTAGCTATATCGTGCCGCCCGATCCGACCTGACGGGGAAGGCGAGCCCGGGGGGCCTCCGTGCCGAGCTCAACCGGCCAGGGATGCACCGGGCGAGGTCGGCTTCGCTTCGGCAGCGATCCGGTCGCGCTCGGCGCGTTGTTCCGGGGTGAGATCGAGCCCCAGAAGGCCGGCGGCAATATTGCGATTGATCGAAATCAGGGTATCGATCTTTTCCTGGTCAAGATTGGTAAGAATTTCCAGCGATCGCTTGTCGACGAAGTTCGAGAGGTTCAGGAGGCCTTCGCGGATCTCGCGGGGCGATGGGCATTCCGGGTCGGATTGCTCGGCCTGGATGATCGTCCACAGCCGCCAGTTCAGGCGTACGGCCTCCATGACGGCGTCTTTCGCACTGGTATCGACGCGGACCTGCGCCAGCTTGCGCGCCGTCGTCGTCAAGCCCCAGGCCAAGGTTTCCTGGGGGCTGGCGGTTTCGAGCGCGAGGGTTTGCTGCTTGGCGTATCCAACAGTGCTCATTTTGATCCTACCTTCATGACTCTGCTCTGCGCCGGAAAATTGGCCCGATCCGCGGCGATCGGACGCGAATTCCCGGAGATGCCCCGGAGCCGCGCAACGGTCTGCGGCACTCCGGCCTGGCTTTCGATAATCGCGGCGAGGGCTGCGACGACCCGGCCGACATCGTTCTCCGTCATGCCGACGAACAACGGTAAGGACAAGGTTCTGGCGTAATAGGCTTCGGCGCCGGGAAGCACGAGGCTGCCGTAACGGCCCCGGTAATAGGGTTGCTGGTGCACCGGGATGTAATGGACCATGGTGCCGATCCCGACCTCGCGCAGCCGTGTCATCACCGCGGCGCGATCGAGTCCGAGCCGGGCGAAATCGATCAGTACGGGATAGAGGTGCCAGGCAGCGGTGCAGCCCTGCTTGTGCGGGATCGGGGCGAGGACGCTGCGCAGCGGGCTGAGCCGAGCGTCGTAGAGGTCCACGAGATGCCGGCGGGCGGCGACGAAGCCGTCGAGACGAGTCAGCTGGCTCAGGGCGAGGGCGGCGTGGATATCGGAGAGCCGGTAGTTCCAGCCGAGCTCGGCCATCTCGTAATACCAGGGATTGGCGAGCCCCTCGGCATCGAAGGCAAGCTCCGGCTGCTCGAAGCGCATCGGATCGCGAGTCATCCCGTGGCTGCGGAGATCGCGCATGCGCTGGGCCAGACGCGGGTCATTGGTGATGACCGCCCCGCCTTCGCCCGCCGCGATCGCCTTGACCGGATGGAACGAGAACACCGTCATATGGCTGAACTGACCCGAGCCGATCGGGCGCGAGCTCCCACGGCGGTCGCGATACAGCGAGCCGAGCGCGTGACAGGCGTCCTCGATAACGACGGCGTCGCGGCCACGGGCTACGGCGGCGATGGTCTCGAGATCCGGGCATTGCCCGGCCAGATCGACGACGAGAATCGCCTTGACCCGACGTCCTGCAGCCTCCGCCCGGCTCCAGGCTTCGGTCAGGTGAGAAGGCTCCATCAAGCCGGTATCGCTTGCGACATCGGCAAAGACCACTTCGGCACCGGTCATGCGTACGGCATTGGCCGTGGCGAGAAACGTCATCGAGGGCACGATGGCGGTATCGCCCGGCCCGAGCCCGGCGGCGAGGCAGGCCAGATGCAAGGCCGCGGTTCCGCTGGAGCAGACGATCGCCTCGGACGCCTGCAGGCGTTGGGCCAAGGCGCGCTCGAGGGCTTCCACCTTGGGACCGGTCGTCAGCCAGTCGCCGCGCAATACCTCGGCGACGGCGACGATATCGGTCTCGTCGATCTGTTGACGGCCATAGGGGAGGAAGGGCAGCGACATCAGGTATGCGCCGCCAGATAGGTGCAGAGCTCGTCGCCGACGAGCCACTCGGTATTGTTGTCCGAGGTATAGGAGAAGCCGTCGGCGACCGGCTTGGCGCCGGTCTCGGTATAGTTTTCGCGCTGCCAGAAGCTGAAGGCCGGCTCGATGATGTAGCGGTCAGCGAGTTCCAAAGTATGGCGGGAATCATCCTCCGTGACCATCAACTCGTGCAGCTTCTCGCCGGGCCGAATGCCCACGGCGCGCAGCGGCAACAGCGGCGCCAGGCAATGGGCGATATCGGTAATCTTGGTGCTGGGAATCTTGGGCACGAAGATTTCGCCGCCATGCATCATCTGGACGGCCGACGCCACAAAATCGGCGCCCTGCTCCAAGGTGATCCAGAAACGGGTCATGCGCATGTCGGTGATCGGCAGGTGATCGGCACCCTGAGCGATCAGCTTGCGAAAGAACGGTACGACGCTGCCGCGCGAGCCCACGACATTGCCGTAGCGGACCAGCGCGAAGCGGGTGCCGACCGAGCCGGAGAGATTGTTGGCGGCGACGAAGATCTTGTCCGACGCCAGTTTCGAGGCGCCGTAGAGATTGATCGGGTTGGCGGCCTTGTCCGTGGACAAGGCGAGAACGCGGGAGACGCCGTTCTGCAGCGCCGCCTGCACGACATTCTCGGCACCGTTGACGTTGGTGCGGATGCATTCGAACGGATTGTATTCGGCAGCCGGGACGTGTTTCAGAGCGGCGGCGTGGATGACGACGTCGACTTCGCGCATGGCCAGCGCAAGCCGGGCGCCGTCACGCACGTCGCCGATAAAGAAGCGCAGGACGCCCCGGGGATCCTTGAGTTCCTGCTGCATCTCGTATTGTTTGAACTCGTCGCGCGAGTAGATGACGATCCGGCGCGCGGTCGAGCGCTCCAGGAGGTTCTTCACGAAACTGCGCCCGAAGGAGCCGCTACCCCCGGTGATCAGGAGGGTCTTGCTGTCGAAGGCGCGATAGGGGTTTGGCAATGCCGCTCCATGGGGCTCGGGTCGGATCACAAACTCGCCGCGCGCGCTGGGACGCGGCGGTGTTGCGTATCGCGGCAGGGGCTTTGTGTCGAAGTCTCGAGGGTTCATGATCGTCTCATCATGCGCGCAGACCGGTTAAACAATCCCTGCCAATCCGTCGTTCAGCAGACAATCCGTCATCAGGAAATGTAATTCAACAGCGACAGGTTCAAGGTCGAGGCCGTGACCTTGTAGGTCGCCTGCAACTGCGTCTGCACTGCGCTCAATTCCTCGGCGATGGTGGCGGAGTCGATCGCCGTGATGCCGGTGGTCTGCGATTTCAGGGTCGCCAATGTCTGGGTATGGATCGCATTCGCGCTGGAGATCTGACCCTCGACCGAGGTCAGGCCGGCGAGGAGTCCGCCGGTGCCGCCGAGCCCGGTCACCGCGGGATTGGTCGCCGAACCGTTGATGGCATCGGCGACCAGATTGGTGGCGTTGGATAGATACGCGGTTTGCTGTGCCGCGGTGGTGCCGGTGGCGGTCACTGCCTGCGCATTCTGCAAGGCATAGATCAGGGACTGGATCGTCGGATTGTTCGCTGTGATGCCGTAGCTGATCGCCGGCTCGTTCTGGGCGATCACCGCCGTCTGCTGCGCATAGGCAGCCCCCACCGGCGTGCCATATCCGGGGGCCTGGGTATCATAGGCGGGCAGGGCCGACACGGCGCTGCCGCCCGAGGTATAGGGATTGGTGAACGTCGACCCGACCAGATCGATATGGGTCGCATCGATGACGTTGATCGTCCAAGTGCCGTTGGCCTCGGTCGTCCCATTGACCCCCGTGATCGCAAGCTGTTGCCCCGAGGTCAGGCCGGCGGTCGAGCCGACGGTCAGCCGGACGAGGCCGCCGCCGTTGTTGGCGGCGCCTGAAACGGCCGTCGGCTGCGGCACGATGGTCGGCGACGCCGCCGGGCTCGCCAGCGGCGTCAGCTGCGTCAGATCGGTGACCGGCGCTGTCGTGTAGCGGCTGCCGGAATAGAGGTAGCGATCGCCGACCTGGGAATTGAGGGTCGCGGTCACGTCCGTCAGCAGCCCTTTGACGGTGGTCGAGAGCTGCGCGAGCGAGGCCGGACTGCTGGTCTGGGTGCTGGCGAGCACCTTCTGCAGGGTCGTTGCATCGCTCTGGAGCTGGGCGATCGTGGCGTCGTAAGCGGTGAGGTAGTTCTGGATCGTCGTGTTGTTGGCGACGTAGCCCTGCTCGGCCTGGGTACTTGCCTGCAGGTTCAGGAGGGTGGAGGCACTGCTGCCGTAATCGGCGACAGATTGCCCGTTCTCGCCAGAAGCCAGTTGCTGCGACAGCTTGTTGAGTTGGTTCTGGCTGGCGGACATCAGCGCCTGCGTGTGCAGGAAGGTGCTAGTGGCGGTGACAGAGTTGCTCATCGTGCTAGCCTTTCATCAGACGGCCGCGAACAGCGTCTGCTGCAGTTTGTCGACGGCCCCGATGATCTTGGCCGCCGCATTGTATGAGTTCTGCAGCACGACGAGCAGGGACAGCTGCTGATCGAGGTTGACGCCCGACGCGCCCTGATAGCTCGTCTTCGCGGTCGAAAGATTGGCGCTCGCGGTCGTGGCGTTGGTCTGTGCTGCCGAAGACCGGGAGGACTGGTCCGAGGCGATGATGGTCGCGATCTGGCTGAGCGTGCCCGACGTCGCCGTGATGTTGGTGGTGCCGCCGCCGAACGCCATGCTCTGACCAAGCACGGCCGTCACGGCTGCGCCCGCCGATTGCTTGATCGTCTGGATCGCGGTGTTCGGGGAAACCACCGAGGTCAGCGCCGGGTTGACCACGAGGTTGTTGGCATCGTTGGGCGAGGTCGCCGTCGGCGTGTTGATCACGAACAGGTTGCTGGCCAATTCGTTGGTGTTGGTCGGGCTGGCATTGTTGTAGGCAGCCTGGAACGCGGTCGGGGTGGCCGGTGGCGCGGCGTAGAGCAGATCCGCGAAGTTGTTGAGCTGCTGTTGCAGTTTCGCCAGCGGCGCCATCGACGGGTCGGTCGATTGGATCGCGGCGGTGTCGTTGCGCAGGATGTTGAGCTGGGCGCCGATCTCGCCGCCGGAAACGCTGCCATTCACCGCGGTCTGGTTGGGATCCGTCGTAAGGTAGAGGACGCCCGAGGGCTGTTGCCCGGCCACGGGCGTCTCTCCCGGGGCGCTGTTCCCCGGGTTGAAGCCGAACTGGCTCGCGGTCTGGTCCAGCAGGGTCACGCCGTCGGGGGTGGAGAGATAGATCGTGCCGTTATTGTTCATCTGCTGGCGGATCGGCACCAGTTTCGCGACCTGGGCGATCAACTGGTCGCGTTGGTCTTCCATATCGACCGACGAGCCGCCGACGGCGCGGGTCGTGACGATCTGATTATTGAGCTGCTGAATCTGCTTCAGGGTGCTGTTCAGGGTGGCGACGTCGGTGCCGATATTGCTCTGGGTCTGGCTGCGCAGGCTCTGAATGCCGCCGGTCAGGCTTTGCACTTGTTGAACGAGGTTCTGAGCCGCGCTCAGGACCTGATTCTGTGCTGTCTGGCTTTCCGGTTGACTCTGGAAGTTCTGAAAGGCCGTGACCAACTGGCCGACCGCGGTCGACAGCACCGGGTTTGTCGTGTTCGAGCCGGTCAGGCTGTCGAGCTGGGTATAGAGCTGGTTGACATAGGCGGCGGAGCCCGACGCCGTCGTCTGGCTCAAGACTTCGTTCTGCAGGGTCTGGTCGACCGCGCGGGTCACGGACACCTTGACGTAGCCGAGCGCCTGCGGCTGCGGGTTCGAGGTCGTGGCGTCGCGCTGGGTGTAGTTGGGGTTCTGGGCGTTGCCGACATTCTCCGCGACCACGCCGAGCTGCTGCTGCGTAGCGAACAGCGCGGATGTTGCAGCGGAAAGCGGGTTGATCGACGACATTATGTTTCCTTTGGCGGCCTATCGCGCCGCTATGCCACGACCTGCAGCAGGGCGGTAATCAACTGGTTCGCCGTCGAGACGACCTTGGTGTTGGCGGTATAGGCTTCCTGGGCGACGATCAGATTGGTGAACTGGGTCGCGATATCGACGTTGGATTGCTCGAGGCTCGACGCCGTGATCGTGCCGGCGCCGTTTGCGCCGGAAACGCTCAGCTGCGCCTGGCCGCTGGTCGAGGTCTGGGCATAGGTCTCGCCGGACAGCGCCTGCAGGTTCTGCGAAGCGTTGAACTGGGCGACCGGGACCTGGAAGTATTTCAGCGAGTTGCCGTTGGTGTAGTTCAGGCTGACATAGCCGTTGTTGTCGATGCTGATGTTCGAGAACGTGCCTTGGGCGGCGCCGTTGGCGGTCAGCGACTGCACGGCGACCGAGGTGCCGGAATACTGGGTCAGCCCGGAGCTGCCGCCGAAGGTGCCGAAGTTCAGGGAGATATTCTGGACGACGCCGTTGGCATCGGTGAACGGGATGGTGACCTTGGCGGCAGTGCCGGATACCGCCTGGGCGGCGGCCGAGGGAATGGTCATCGCGGCGCCAGTGCCGTAAGGCGTCGGATTCGCCACTGAGTTGGTGGCGGAGGCGGGGGTGCCGTCGGTGACGCTCTGGAGTGCGCCGGCCGGGAACGCAAGCGAGCCGTCAGGCAATGTGGTGACATTGGAGCCGTTCGCGAATGTCAGGTTGAGGACGTAATTACCAGCCGTCCCCTGCGCTTCCGTTCCCTGCAGCCCAGGTGTCGAGATGCTGGCGGTCCATTGGTTGGGAATTGCCACGGGCGGCACCGCCGCGGTTACAGCCGGTGCGAATTGGATGCTCATCGTATGGGCGACGCCGAGCGGGTCGTAGACGCTGACCGTCGTTGGCGAAATCGAGGTCCCGGCGGCGGTCCCCGACGGCAGGTTGGCGGCCAGGGTTACCGTCGAGGTCGCGACCGGCGCATTGACCAGGTTCGACACCTGGATCGGCTTCAGGGACGAGGTGTTCACCGTGTTCGAGGCGGGATCGACCTGATAGCCCATCAGGTAGTCGCCCGCGCCGTTGACCAAGTAGTCGTTCTGGTCGAGCTGGAAGTCGCCGCGGCGGGTGTAGAACGTGGCGTTGGTGTTTGGCGCCGCGGTCGTGCCGGTGGAGGTCGGTTGCGCGACGGCAAAGAACCCATTCCCGGAGATCGCCAGATTGGTCGCGGTCTGGCTCGAGGCGAGCGTGCCGGCGATGTTGTTCTGGTAGACCGGCGAGGCGACGACGCCACCCGGAGAGTTGTAGTTCTGGCTCGAATTCGTCACCAGTTCCTGGAACGACGTGCCTACGCCCTTGTAGCCGATCGTCTGCGAGTTCGCGACGTTCTGCGAAATATTGCCGATCGCCGCCTGTTGCGCGGCGAGGCCGGCATCGGCGGTGGTAAGGGCTCCGAATAGACTCATCTCAACCTCCTGAGGGCTCTGTGCCGAAGCTCTCTTCGCAAGCGACGTTCCAGAAAATTATCGAGAGGAATCAATGCAGAAGAGTCGGAGCTTCGGTAGGATCGCGTCGGGCCGGGCAAAAACTGCCGGGTCGTCCTTGCCCGGCTCGGCAGTCTCGGCCGCTCGCCGCCGGCCGCGGCGCTCACGCTGCAGCGTCCTTTCCCCACGTGGTTGATGACGCTTCCACCAGAATGCACCTGGGGTATACTGGCACTCAGTGCGTCGTCGAGGAGTCCTGATGCCCCTGTCCATTCCGCTTCCCGCTGGAGCCAAAATCATCATCAATGGCGCCGTCATCGAGAACAGCGGTTCGGCCAACATCACACTGACGGTGCATAACAAGGCGAACATCCTGCGCGACAAGGATGTCGTGACGCCGTCGGAGGCCGATACTCCCGCCAAGGAGATCTATCACGCGGTCCAGAATGCCTATCTGTTCGAATCCAATCGCGACGAGTGGCTGGGCGTCTCGGCCGGCTTGATGATCCAGTTCGAGCAGGCGCAGCCTGCCGCGGCGCCGGTGATCGAGCATATTCGGGAGTTGATCCGTGAGGACAAGCTCTACAACGCTCTGCGGGCCTGCCGTCGCCTGATTTCCTTCGAGGCGGGACAGCGCGCGGAGACCCCGGCGGCGACGCCGAAAGCCGAGCCGGCCGTGCGCGCGGGCGATGCCGGCAAGAAACAGGAACTGGCGGCGATCAAGGACAAGATCGCCGAGCTGGAAAAGCGGATCGCGGCGATCGATGAATCCTGACCCGACGATCGTCATGGCGACGTGACGGATGATCGTGCCGTCGCCCCCTGATGCCCTGTCGATCCGGGTCGAGCAGGAGCCCAATGCCAACGAGGTCGCCTATATCGAGCGCGGGCTCTATGGGTTCGAAGAAGGGCGACTGGGTTCGCCCGAGCATAGCCACTTCGCAGTATTCCTGCGCGATTCCGCCGGTCATGTGCAGGGCGGCGTCGACGGCCACGTGATGTGGCACCGGCTGTTCATCAAGACATTGTGGCTACCGGAAACCCTGCGAGGGCGTGGCCTCGGCACGCGGCTGATGGCGGCGACGGAGGCCGAGGCCCTGGCGCGCGGCTGCCTCGGCATGTGGCTGACCGCACTCGGCGATCATCCTCGGCATTTTTATCTGCGGCTGGGGTTCGTGACGATCGGGGAATTGCGCGACTATGTCGGCGGGCAGTCACTCTATACGCTGGAGAAGCGCCTGGGCTGAGCCCTTCAGCGGACGCCGACCCAGATAATCCAGCCAAGCGTCAAGACGACCACGACCCCCCACACGACCCGGAAAATGCGCCGGGCCAAGGGGGGCTTGTTGTCGTTGGCCGGTTTGACCCGGCGCAAGGCCACGGGCGGGCGAAAGGGATGGACCGTAAGGTCATCCCCATCGCCGCCGTCCCTTGCGTGGCCGTTCACCGGGTCTGGTCGATCAGCGCGCCGAGACCGGCACGTAAGCGCGGCTCGGGCTGCCGGTGTAGAGCTGACGCGGCCGGCCGATCTTCTGCTCCGGGTCGCCGATCATCTCGTTCCACTGCGAAATCCAGCCGACGGTGCGCGCGACGGCGAACAGCACGGTGAACATCGACACCGGGAAGCCCATCGCCTTCAGGATGATGCCTGAATAGAAATCGACGTTCGGGTACAGCTTCTTCTCGATGAAGTAGTCGTCTTCGAGCGCGATGCGCTCGAGTTCCATCGCCAGTTCGAGCAGGTCGTCCTGGATGCCGAGCGCCTCGAGAACCTCGTAGCAGGTCTCGCGCATGATCTTGGCGCGCGGATCGAAATTCTTATAGACGCGGTGGCCGAAGCCCATGAGCCGGAAGGAGTCATTCTTGTCCTTGGCGCGGGCGACGAATTCGGGGATGCGGCTCTTGTGGCCGATCTCGCCGAGCATCTTCAGCACGGCTTCGTTGGCGCCGCCATGGGCGGGACCCCACAGCGAGGCGATGCCGGCGGCGATGCAGGCGAACGGGTTGGCGCCCGACGAACCGGCCAGACGGAC
>CAIUCF010000685.1 GCA_903897565.1 uncultured Rhodospirillales bacterium
AGCCGTGCTCAAGGACCCGATGTTCGCAGATATCGACCTGCCGCCGCTCGAGGCCGCCGATGTCGCCGCCAGCTATCCCGGCATCACCGAGGCACTGCTCCGACTCTATACCGCCTATACCGAGGAACAGCTGGCGCTCGCCGATCGCGGCGACGAGATTCGCGCCGGCTCGCGGGCCGGCGAAGCCCCCGATCCCGTCGCCGAAGCGCGCCGCTTCCTCGCGGCCCGCCGCAACAGCTTCCCCGTGCTCGACGACGCCGCCGAACGCCTGGCGCAGGTGGTGAGCGGCCAGAACGGCTTCATCGGCCACTTGAAGGCCCGCTTCAACCTGCGGGTCCGCCGCCTGCCCTCGGACGTCATGGTCGGCTCGGTGCGCCGGCTCGACCTCCATCACGACGAGATCCTGCTCGATGATTCGCTCGACGCCGCTTCCCAGAGCTTCCAGCTGGCCCAGCAGCTGGCCTATCTGGAAATGGGCGACGAGATCGACGCGGTACTGAAGGAAGGCAGCTTTGCCACCGAAAGCGGCGAGCGCCTCGCCCGCCGGGCGCTCGCGAGCTACACCGCCGCCGCGCTGATCATGCCCTATACCGCCTTCGCCCGCGCCGTCGAAGTCCGGCATTACGACGTCGAGGCGCTGGCCCGCCAATTCGGCACCAGCTTCGAGCAGACCGCGCATCGCCTGACCACCCTGCAGAAGCCGGGGCAGGAGCGGGTGCCGTTCTTCTTCATCCGCGTCGATCCCGCCGGCAATGTCTCGAAGCGGCTCGACGGTGCCGGCTTCCCCTTCGCCCGCCATGGCGGCGCCTGCCCGCTATGGTCGGTGCACCAGGCCTTCCGCACGCCGCGCGAAATCGTCACGCAATGGCTGGAACTCCCCGACGGCCAGCGCTTCTTCTCGATCGCCAGAACCGTGACCGCCGGCGGCGGTCATTTCGGCTCGCAGCGGGTCGAGCGCGCCATCGCGCTGGGTTGCGCCGCCGAGCACGCCCATCGCCTGATCTACACCCGCGGCCAGACCGCCGAGAGCGGGCCGGACCACGCCACCCCGATCGGCGTCACCTGCCGGCTCTGCCACCGCCCGCAATGCGCCGCCCGCTCTGCCCCGCCGATCGGCCGCCAGGTGCTGGCCGACGACTTCCGCCGCCCGAGCGCGCCGTTCGGGTTTTCCGATAGTTAAGCCGGGTCCGTGCTATGCTTCGGGGATCGCGGGAGCCCCGGCCCCGTATAACCTTGAAGCGCGACTCAGAAGCGGCGGAGGAACCAGGGCATGAGCAGGACACGTCTGGGCATCAGGATCGCCACGGTATTGCTGCTCGCCGGGCTCGGCGCCCAGGGCGCGCTGGCCTTCGATCTGCAAATCTCCGGCTCGATCACCCAGGAGATCGGCGTCAAGCTCTCCGGCAAGCGCAACGAGAACAACGCTGCGGGTAACCCGTTCAACGGGGTGGCGGAGCCGTATCGAGGACTCGGAAGTCCGGGAATGGGGAATGCTTCGAGTGGCCAGATGGCGTCGCCGCCGAACCCGTGATCGGCCGGGGTCATGAAACCCAGTAGGGCATTTCCGGAATCCGCTCGTTAAACCGACGCCGCCGCCCGCTTCGCGACATCCGGATTGAGTTCGATCACTCGCAGTAACACCCGTGCCGCCCGGCCCGGGTTGCGGCGGCCCTGCTCCCACTCTTCAATGGCGGTCTTGTCGAGCCCGAAGGTGGCGGCGAACTTGGCTTGGCTCAGCCCTG
>CAIUCF010000686.1 GCA_903897565.1 uncultured Rhodospirillales bacterium
CCAGGGCGAAGGCCTTGGATAGGGTGCGCACCACAATGAGCCGACCGTACTTCGGAAGCAAAGCAATCGAGGAGTCCTCCGGAGCGTCTGTGAACTCCTGATATGCCTCGTCAACCCCCAGGTGCGGAGAACGGCCGGCGCCCGATTTTCAAGATTTGGCAGATCTCGGAATGGCGCGACGGCAATGTGTTCCACCGCGCCGCCGGGATATGGTTCGATCCGCTCAACCGGCCTGCGCCAGGCGCAAGCTTGAGAGACGTGCGCGACCGGCTCGAAGCCCGATCCTTGTGGCTCTCGGACGGTCCGATGAAGCCGGAATTTCTCTCGGAGTATCTCGTCGGCCGCGTCATCGGCTTTCTCAATCCTGATTGTCTGATACCGCTAGTAGGCTACGCCCTGGCGATGCCGCGGCCGGCGATCGCCGGCTCGAGGGCGTTGTGTTGAGTAAGCAGAAGGGTCTTCATCTGGTGAAGACCCTTGGTGGTGATCACCAGCTCGCAGTCGGGCCGGCGGATCAGCTCGCGGCTCTGTCGATGACACCGCTTGCGGCCTTAGTGTCGGTTCCGCTAACGTTCTCCTCGGCGCGGCTAGGTTTGGCCGCCGAACATATCCGGACCTCGCATCGGATTTGCCGCGCCACCTCATCCTTGCGAGGGGTGCCGTTGCGAGGCGGTGTGAAACGTCAGACATACGACCCGCTTGAGCGCGCGCTCGACGCGCTCCCCCCGTTCTCGGAAGATGTCGCGAAGCGGAAGGGTCTTGGCTTGGCGCCGTGGATCGTCGGTTTCAGGAACCGGGACGAGGCCCGTGAAAGTCTTCTTGCGATCGTCGATCGCTATATTGATGACTGCCGCCACGAATTCGAAAGCAAGCCCCTAGATCAATCACTGTCGGCGCTATCCGGCGTCGGAGCCGCGGCGGATGGACTAGAGGACGCGCTTTCCCAGATTGATCCCGGTGTCCTGGATATCTTCCTGGGCCAATTGGGGGGAATCATCCCGGGGGACGCCCTGGCTGCTCGCTTGCAGCATGTGGTCTCGGTTCTTCAGGCCATATCTGCCGCAGCGAAGAACACTCGACACGGGGTCGAGCCCCTGAAGAAATCAGGTCGGGTCAAGGCGCACGGCCGCCTCTTCAAGTCTTCAATCGACAGATTGATTCTCTCCCTCGCCGTCGCATTCGCGTTGGGAAGCCCCCGGGGTGAGGCGAGGATTACCACCACGGAAAAGGGAGAATTTTGGCGATTTCTGAATGAGATTCTGACGCTTATCGAAGGGCGACGGCCTTTCGATCAATGGAATCGACCGAACCTCTCCGACCCGATCAAACGAATGGCAAAACCTGCGAAAACGTTGATTGCGCTTGAGATCAGCCGCGATGAGCTCAGGTGGCGTTGCAATCACTTGGAAACGAACGGTGGCGACTCCGCTGAGGCCCAGACCCAGTTGAGCGAAATCTCGATCAGGATCACCGAATTCTGGCGGGAGTTCATTCCGGTCAAGGAAATCGCTGCCAACGTCCGGCGTAGCCCGGTCACTCGAGACATTCTCATCTCGGCGGCTAGGGGAATCGCGCCTAGGTGGGGAATCTAGGCAAAAAATCGTAATTCGCCACCCGGTAGCGCCGATGACCGGTCTCCGGCCGATGCGCCATCTTTGTCCGTGTTCAACACCCGATATTCGGCAAACACGGAGATTTTCTATGCACGATCATCTTTCCCTTTGTGGGCGCGGTAGTATGCCGCCGCCCGGGTCTCTTACGTTTCCGCCTGACGACGAATTGCTTACTCCGGCCCAGGTCTGCGCCAAACTCAAGATCCGGCCGAAGACCCTATACGACTGGATTTCATCCGGGACGGCGCCGCCGCTCGTCAAGGTCGGTCGTCAGAACCGGTTTCCCGCCAGCCTGCTGCAGGCCTACCTCGCGGGTCGCCTGCACTCCGGCCGCGGATCAGCCTTGGCGAGCTTCGAGGCACTCCTCGAGGCAATCGCCAATGACGATGACGCGGCGGTGGTTATCGCTGCGGCCAATTTCAAAGCGGCCGTTACCGCGCTGGACAACGACGCAAGGGGAACCGTCCAGAGAATCGTCCAGGCGGGGTTGTCGTTCGAGAACGACGGCCGGGGGGCCTCGACATGAAAAGCGCCGCATCAAAGCCGAACCTGCCGTCGCGCTCCTTGCTCCATGTCGGCCATTTCGCCGGCCTTCGTCCCAAGAAGGTCAAGCCCGCGGATCCGGCGTCCGCGCCGCCGCCAGCAGCGAACACGAAGCCCAAATCGGCGCGCCCGGCCCGCCAGAAGCGCAGG
>CAIUCF010000687.1 GCA_903897565.1 uncultured Rhodospirillales bacterium
GATCAGGGCGCCGTGATCGCGGCGACGGGAACGGCGACCTCGAGCACCCGCATTCGCACCATCACGATCGGGTCGACCGATCGCAGGGTGATCGGCGACGGCGCCTTCCTCGGCGTCACCAGCGGTTTCGCGATCACCGTCGATCGGCTGTTTCTGCCGAGCCCGACGGGTGGCAGTTCGCCTCTGGGCACAATTACGATTGGGGCCGACGCGATCATCCGCGGCAATAACGATCTGGTGATCGATGCCAGCGACGGCGCGAGCACCTCGCAGATCGATCCGAGCGCGGTCGTCTCGGCCCGGAACATCACGGTTTCCGCCGCCGCCATCAGCCTCGGGGATGACGGCGCCGACGGGCTGATCATCCCCAATGCCGTGGTCGCGGAACTCGAGGGTGCCAGCCAACTCACTTTGCGCGCGGTCGGCGGCGGCAACGGCGACAATGCGGCCAACGGCACCGGCGCGATCGAGTTTGCCGGCGTGACCGATCTGACGCTGGCGGCTCGCAGTTCGACATTGACGCTCGATGGCACGGCGCTGTCTTCGTATGACGGCAACTCCATCGCGATCTCCGCCGGAACGGTCATCTTGGCGGATAGCCGCGGCGACGGCAGCTTCGTGCCCACCAGCACCGACGCCGCCCTGACGGTAACGGCCACGACGATCGATCTCGCCACCGGGGCGCAGGGCCTAGCGCTCGATCAGTTTGACCAGGTGACACTGAACGCCTCGTCCCGAATCGACGCGCAGGGCGCGTTGGCGATCCAGGCGGCGGACGCCGCCGTCACCATCGCGACGCCGCTCATTCTCGCCGATACCGGCGCAAAATTCAGCCTGACGACGACCGGCGCGATTGCCCTCGGCGGCGCTGGAAACCGGCAAGCCGACACGGGCAGCGCGCTCGGCGGCAGTGTCTCCTTCGTCGGCAGCGCGATCACGATCGATACGGCCATCGCCGCACCCTCGGGCAATTTGGCGTTCGAGGCGACGAGCGGGGATGTGCACGTCACCTCCAATGGCGGACTGACGGCGCAAGGCTACAGCCAGGCCTTCTTCGACGTGATCAAATATGCCTCTGCCGGCACCGTCAGGCTCACCGCCGACCACGGCAATGTCGTGCTCGATCCCGGCGCCGCGGTCGCGCTCGACGCCGCCGCCCAGGGTGGCGATGCCGGCGCGATCGTCTTGAGCGCGGTCGGCGGCGCCGTGGCGCTGAATGGCGGGCTGTCGGCGCAAGGTCCGACGGCGGGCACCGGCAATGGTGGATCGTTCTCGATCTCGCAGGGCAGCGCCATCGATCTCTCCGCTTTGGCGACCCGGCTGCGAAGCGGTGGTTTCGACCATGTGATCTCGATCGCCACGGGCAGTGGTGATCTCACCCTGAGCAGCGGCACCCTCACCGCGACGAGTGTGTCGCTGATCGCGCAGGCTGGCACGGTGACGGTGGCGTCCGGCGCGTCGATCGATGTTTCCGGCTCGAAGGGCGGCGCGATCACGCTGTTCGGCAGCAGCGGCGTTGATCTCGAGGGCAGCCTGCTCGCCCGCGGCAGCAGCGCGACCCAAGCCGGCGGTACCGTCACGATCGGCACTTCCGGCCTGCGCGACAACCTCGATCCGCTCAATGCGACCTACGGCTACGAGAATATCGCCAGCGCCGGCACGGTGACCCTCGGCCCTGCCGCGGCGATCGACGTCAGCGGCGGCACGGTCGCCGGCAAGACCGGTGGTGCGGTCAGGTTCCTGGTACCGCTGCTGGAATCGGGCGGCATCCCACTGACGGCGGCAACCGGGGCGAGCATCACCGGGTCCAACGACACCACGATCGACGCCTACGCGATATGGAGTACGGCGGACGCCCTGATCCAGACCAACGCCGGCCTGCGCTTCGACGGCATCGTCGATCCCGGCGCGACCGTTGTTGCCAGCGGCGCCGGTGCCGGCGATCACGCGATTTTCTACCAGCAGACCTTGATGGGCTTCGTCGAAGGCTTTGGCATGAGCGCGGCCCTGCCCGCGACCTTAGGCACCGTGCATCTCCAGCCGGGGATCGACCTGATCAACAATGCCTCGAGCGTGAACAACGGCGATATCACCGTGGCCAGCGCCTGGAATCTCGGGGCCGGCGGCTACGATTCCTCGGGAACGGTGAACCTCTTCTATCGCACGGCCGCGGGTGAGCCCGGAACGCTGACCTTGCGGGCGATCGGCAATGTCAATGTCGACGCCGACATCACCGACGGCTTCTTCCAGACCAGCAATCGCCTCGATACCTCCTATCAGAGCGTCGTCGGCAACATCTATCTCGCCCTGGCTCCCGTCGGCGGCAGCACCCAGACCGCCTACATCAC
>CAIUCF010000688.1 GCA_903897565.1 uncultured Rhodospirillales bacterium
GGCGATCCGCTCGTGCATCCTTTGGGTACGAATTTGACGTCGGACCGGCTTAGGGGCGCAGACAGAACCGGTCGATACTTTGATCGACGCCGATCAATCATGCGTGATCGTGTCTACGACACGGCGGATGTGTGGCGCAGCGAAGAGCACGACAGGCAGCATTATCACCCAGGAAAATAGCCAGCACTCCAGCCAATGGAAGAACAGAGGGTTGCCGGTCATGCTGCGTAACTCGGCGATCCCCGCGGCCACAGCACAGGTCAGTCCCGACTGAAGTACCCCGAAAAGAAAATGGCCGTGGCGACGGGGGATACGGATCATGTCGATGGCGACCTCAAATCGGCCGGGCCGCTTACGCGGCGTCGAGCAGGGACAGCGCCTGATCGGCGGCGCTCCGGAGCAAGGCCGGCTCCGGCCGGGTCCGCGCCAGGACGCGAAGGCCGAGGACTGTCGTGAGCAGGAGCCGCGCGAGATCTTCGGGCGTTCGCCCGCCGGAGATCGATCCATCCGCCTGCCCGGCGGCGACGCGGCCACGGAAGAAGCTCTCCAGCTCTTCGAGTCGCGCGGCGACGACGGCATTGATCTGCGTGTCGTGAGGGGCAACTTCGAGGGCGGCGTTCACCAGCATGCAGCCTCGAGGGTCGGCGAGCGATTCGCTGACGGTCTGCTCCAGGAATGCCCGTACGGCGTCTCGAGGCGGGAGGGACTGCTCCAGCCGCGCGATCCGGTCCCGCATATTCTTGTCAAGATAGCGGGCAAGGCATTGGGAAAAAAGCGTATTTTTGTCGCCGAACGCGTTGTAGAGACTCGCCGGGCCGAGCCCCATCACCTCGCCCAGGTCACGCACCGAGGTTGCCGCATAACCATGATTCCAAAACTGGTCTATGGCAGCATCCAGTACTGTCGCCTCATCGAAGTCCCGCGGCCGTGACATATCCAAACACCTAATCTCAATTACTAAAGCGAACGATACAAAAACCGAGTCTGTAGGACAAGAGTCGTGGACGTTCTTATGGTTTTTGTCGGGTGTGGCGCCTATTCACGTTTATCATCGGCACGCTTTTTGGAGTTCGAACCTCGTGACCAAGGGCGGGGTTTCAGTCCGCAGAGAGCAATGTCGGAAGTTCTCTCAGACTATTGATTTGTTCGTCCGGTTCGCCGGGCAGACGTTCGCGCGGGAGATTGCCGCGATTGCACCAGACGACGCGCATGCCGAAAGCGCTGGCGGCGTGGGCGTCCCACGCATTCGACGAGATGAAAGCGGTTGCGTCGGCAGCGACTCCAAGGCGGTCCAGCGCCAATTGATACACGCGGCGGTCTGGTTTGAAGGTCGCGACATCGTCGACCGAAATTACCGCGTCCAGCCACTTTCCGATCCCCGCGGCTGCGACCGCGCCGTCGAGCATATCGGGCGAACCGTTCGATAGGATGGCCGTCTGAAAACCACGGGCGCGCAGGCTTTCCAGAATCTGGGGAACCTCCGGAAACGCGTCCAGGGCGCGATAATGCCGCATCAAGCGGGCGTGGAGCGCCGCGTCCTGGGGCAGACCGAGTACTTCCAACGCATAATCCAGCGCCTCTCCCGTCACCTGCCAAAACGGTACGTAACGACCCTGGAGCGCGCGGAGCCAAGAGTATTGAAGTTGACGTTCACGCCATAACGCCGCTAGCGGGCCAGCGACCGCTCCGAGGCCCTCGAAGGTGCGTGCCGCCGCTGCAGAGACGTCGAACAGGGTGCCGTAGGCATCGAAGACGCAGGCTCGGATTTTGGTCAGCATAGGCCGATCATGGTCAGGTTCTTGACGAGCGCCATTCCTGGACGTTCCCTCATGAAGCGGGATAGTTGGAGGGGTAGAGCGCACGACGGGCGGCGTCGTCGAGTTCTTTCTTGAAGGCATGATCGGTGCCGACGGCCCGCGCACGGGATACCGCAGGTCTCGCATCGATACCCTTGAACCAGCGCGCGACGTTCGGGAACGCCGCGAGAGGGTCGGCGTCGCCCTTGAAAACACGGGCGGCGCGGTCGACCCAACCCCATGCCGACATGTCGGCGATCGTATAGCTGTCGCCAACGATGAAATTCCGGCCCTGCAAATGGTCGTTGAGGACGCCATAATGACGCGCAGCCTCGCGGCGATAGCGGTTGATGGCGTAATCGATCGGGTCGGGCGCCGCGAACTGGAAGTGCACCGCCTGACCGGAAAATGGACCAAGACCGGTGGCAATGAACAGTAGCCAGGACAGCAGTTCGGGCCGGTCCGCGGCCGTTCCGCCAAATTGCCCTGTCTTTTCGGCGAGGTAGATCAGGATCGCCGTGGAGTCGAAGACTCGCGCCTCCTTGCCGCCGGGGCCGTCGGTATCGACGATCGCGGGTACCTTGCCGTTCGGATTGATGGCTCGAAACGTCGGGCTGTGCTGCTCGCCCTTGCTGGTATCGACCGGAATGACCTCGTAGGGCAGACCGGATTCTTCAAGGAACAACGAGACCTTCGCCGGATTCGGCGTAGGATGGAAATAGAAGCGGATCATGATTTGTCCCTCCTGAAAATTAGTTCGGGATCGGCACCCGCCGATGGCGTGGCGCCGATGCCCAGGCCCTGCACTGTCGCTATTCGGCGGCGACGCGCCGCTCCAGGGATTCGAGAACGGCCAGAGGATCGGTGCGATAGCGGTAGTCGACGCTCGTGTCGGCGAAGATGATGGTCCCGTCGCGATCGATGACATAGGTCGCGGACAGCGGTAGCGACCAATCACCGGGGGCGCCGTTCTTTTCCGGGATATTCAGGTTGAAGCCGTCATAAACGGACCGGACCTCGTCAGTGAATTTATAGACCAGGCCGAAGGCTTTGCCGACATGCTGACCGACATCGCTCAGCACCGGGAAGGTCAGAGCATTCATCGCGCTCGTCGCGACGGTATCGTCGGGCTTTTCCGGGCTGATGGCGACGAGGGAAGCACCCAGAGCCGCGATCCGCGGCAGCAGCGCCTCGTAGGCCTTGAGCTCGAGATTGCAGAACGGGCACCAGCCGCCACGGTAGAACGTCACGATGACCGGACCGTTTGCGAGCAGCGACTGGACGGCGAAGGATTTGCCATGGGCGTCGGGGAGCACGATCGTCGGCGCCTTGTCGCCGACCTGCTTGGCGGTCTTGGCGATGCCGGACGCCGCGAGATGGGCGATATGCGCCTCCATCGTTGCGCGCCGGTCGGCGGGGACGATGTTAACCCAATTGGCGCGGAATTCTTCGAGTTGTGCGGACAGCGTGTTTGACATGGCGTTTCCTCTTCTTGATTTGAGACCTGGGCGGCTTTCAGGCCGCCGTGACGCTGGCGGCCGTCTGACCGAACAGGATCTTCTTGCCCTCTTCGGTCACGGCCGGACGGTTCGATAATGGCTCCCCCTGCTTGTAGGCGGCGATCGTCGCCGGGCGCGCCCTGATCGTTTCGAACCATCGCTTCAGGTTCGGGGTATCGTCGAGATTCTGCCCCTGACGCTCATGCGGGACGATCCAGGGATAGGCTGCCATGTCGGCGATCGAGTAGTCGCCGGCAAGGAATTCCCGGTCCGCCAAACGGCGATCGAGGACCCCATAAAGCCGGTTGGTCTCATTGACATAACGGGTGATCGCGTAGGGCAGTTTCTCCGGCGCGTAGACGCTGAAATGGTGATTCTGCCCGGCCATGGGTCCGAGTCCGCCCATCTGCCAGAACAGCCATTCCAGTACGACCTTGCGCCCGCGGAAGTCCTGGGGCAGGAAGCGCTCGATCTTATCGGCGAGGTAGACCAGGATCGCCCCGCTCTCGAAAACGCTGACGGCGTCGCCCTGGTCGACGGGGGCGTGATCGACGATTGCCGGCATCCGGTTGTTCGGAGAGATCGCCAGAAACGCGGGCTTGAACTGGTCACCGGCGCTGATGTCGACGGGAATGATCCGGTACTCGAGGCCCGCCTCCTCGAGGAACATCGTCACCTTGTGACCGTTAGGGGTGGGCCAGTAATAGAGGTCGATCATGGCATTTTCCTGTCGAGGCTGGTGGGCCACACGTTCCCGTGGGAGGCAATTTATAGCGAACGCTACAATATCATCCTCGCCGGTTCAAGCCTGGTCATGATGTGATGCTGCACGTGACGCAGACCGCACCATCGATCGCGATTTCCACGTTGTCACCGGGTCGAACCGGATGAAGCCTCAGCCGCGTGCCGGTCAGGATCAGGTCGCCGGGTCCTGGGCCCAAACCTTCCTCCGCAAGGCTCGATGTCAGCCAGGCTAGTGCCTCCTCGGCGGCACCGGCGAATCCCCAGAGTGGCCCGGAATCGATCGCCGTGCCGTTGACGAGGATGGTCATGGCTGCCGCTGCGGACCAGTCCTGGAGCGGTTTGACGTGGGTCGGATTCGGCACGATCACGCCGGTGTTGAATCCGTTTCGAGCGATCAGCGCGGGCAATGTTCGTTGCCCGGCGGGAAAGACGAAATCGTGGAGTTCGATGACGGGATGCGCCGCCGTGATCCGCCCGCCATCGCCGATCCGGACCGCCATTTCCCCTTCGATGGCGAGATTGACGTAGCCGACCGCCGCAACACAATCGCCCGAGGCGCCGCGCTCACTTGCGAACAGCCGACCGCGGATCGGGCCTGACATCCCGAACTGGGCGATGATCGCAGGACCGATGCAGCCGATCTTGTAGCCGATCACGGAATCTCCGAGCTGACATCGGCGCGCCGCGGCTTCCCGTTGGATCGCATAGGCATCGTTCAGACTACGCGCCAGAACTGGTCCCGGGTCCCTGGTAACCATCATTCCAGCCGGTACTTGGCGACAGCGCCGGGGTCCCATCGCAGTCCGTTGCCCGGGCCCGGCGCCGGGACAGCTGTGCCGTCGATGATCCGGATCGGCTCTTGCAGGATCGGATCCGCCCAATCGACGTATTCGAGCCAGTGCCGCCCGGGCGTCACCGCGAGTAGATGAGCGCTGACCTCCGGAAACAGATGGGACGACATCTCACGGCCATAGGCTGCCGCCAGGCCGGCGGCGCGCTGCCATCCGGTGACCCCGCCGATCCGATCCAGGTCGGGCATGACATAGTCGGACGCCGTCGCGGCCAAAGCGGTCGCCATCTGCGCCACGCCGGTGAAATTCTCGCCGATCTGGATCGGCGTCTCGGTTGCCTGCGCGATCAGGGCGCAGTGATGATAATCATCGTGGCGGATCGGTTCCTCGATCCAATAAATCCCCTCGGTGTCGAGGAGACGGCAGCGATGCATCGCTTCGCCGAAAGTGAGGGCCTGGTTGAAATCGACCATGAGCTCGATATCGTTCGACAGCCGTCGGCGGACGGCGCGAACCGCGGCGAGATCCTGACTGAAGTCGGCCCGCCCAAGCCGCAGCTTCACCGCGCCAAACCCTCCCTCCAGGAGCGCTTCTGCTTCGTCGGCCGCGGCCTCGGGGGAAATCAGCCCCAAGCCGTTGCTGTTATAGGCGCGGATCGGAACGGGGCTGGCTCCGAGCAAGCTCGCGAGGGGGAGTCCCGCGGCAATCGCGAGCGCGTCCCACACCGCGGTATCGATCGAGGATGCGACCATCGTCAGCGGCCCGGTCAGGCCGGGAAGCTTGAAGTAGCGGGTGATCCGGTGGAAGAGATCGATCGGCATCAGGGGTGCGCCCTCGAGCGCCGTACTCAATGCCGCGACGATCGGGACGAGGGAAAGGGCGATGGAGGGGAGGTAGCAAAAGGCATAAGCCCGGCCGGTAACGCCCTCATTCGTCTCGACGTCGACGAGCAGAAGCGACGCAGTGTCGATCGACTGGACGCTGGTGCCGAGGGGTCGCTTCATCGGCACTACGACCGGGGTTGCCGTCAAAGATCGCAACGTCAACGGATTAATCGTCATCAGAACACCAGGTTTCGAGGTTTCGAGGCCCTCCCCGAGAGCGGGACATCGCGAGGGTTCCTTCGCAATGTCCCGCTCTCGGGGCGGCAACGAGCTCAGCCGCTGCGCTCAGCTCTTGATCGGGCCCCATTTCGGCGGGGCGAGGGTCGGCCACACCTTAGCCTCGGTCGCCAGCCAATGGACAAGCGCGGCATTGACCTCGACCGGCTTTTCCTGGGCGATCCAATGGCTGGATTCGACCGAAACCGCCGTGAGCTTGCGGCAGCGTTTGCGCATCTGGTCGGCGAGTTGGGATCGGTTGCACTCACAGTAGAAATCGTAGTCGGCGATGACGAACAGCACGGGCATATCGAGATAGCCGCCATTGGCCATGCGCTTGGCGAATTCTTCGTTACGCTCGGAATTCATGTAATAGGCGTCGGGTCCGAAGAACCCATGCTTCTTCAACGCGCTGGCGTATTGGTGCAGGTCTTCCTCGCTCAGCACCTTCTCGTCGAGCGGGACGTCGGGTGCGCCACGACCCTGGCCGAACCAGCCGTCATTTTTACGGACCTCGGCTGAGGGGTTGGGCTTGCCCACCCCGCTCGGGTCGCCACTACGGAACAGCGCCTTGATGCTGTTGACCGGGTTCTCGTCGAACGCCTTATTCGCGCGCTCGAAATTCTCGATGTAGTAGTTCATGTATTCCCATTGGCCGGATGGGTACTTGTCTGCCGGATAGACCGAACGATCGACTGTGCCGACGAAGCCGTCGAGGCCGAGATCGCCGGTGAAGAAGGGGAGCGCCAGATTGGCAACGGCGAGGCAGCGCTCGGGATGATGGCTTGCCACCGCCGAGACCACCATACTGCCCCAGTCGTGGCCCACCCAGACTGCTTTCTCGGCACCGAGGGAGTCGATCAGGAACATCATCTCCTTGACGAGATTTTCCAGGCTGTACGCCTCGTAGGTATCGTAGACATCCGAGCGCCCGTAACCCGGCATGTCCGGCGCGACGGCGCGAAATCCCATGGCGCCGAGGACGGGCAACTGATAGCGCCAGCTCACCGACAACTCCGGCCAGCCATGGACGAAGATGACGAGCGGGCCATCCTCCGGCCCGGAAGAGAGGTAGGCGAGCCCGCCGCCGTTTGGCTTTTTGGCGTAATGCTCGGTGACTTCGCCCTTTTTGAAATATTTTCGGCTGCTGGTCATGACCGTGTTCCGGTTTGGAGAAGGGGGCGCACGAAGGCGGCGATCGCGGCTGATTGAAAGTGGCGGGGACGCCCACTCATGGCTGGACGTCGCGCTTCGGCATCGGCGCCGGGAACCCGAGGACACCCGGCCAACCACCCGTGAAGGCGATTTCCTGGCCATTGACGAAATTGCATTTCCCCGAAGCCAGAAAGGCGATCAGCTCCGCCATCTCGGTCTGCTCGCCCAACCGGTCCATCGGGACATGAGCGTGCATGTAATTTTTGACGTCCTGATTCGTCTCGAACAGTTTGCGCGGATAATAAAGTTCGCTGTGCAGCCAGTTCGACAGCACGACGTTGACCTGGATGTTGAATGGGGCGAGTTCACGGCAGAGGGCGACGGCCAGGTTGGCGGCGCCAGCCCGGGCCGAGGAATAGGCCGCCGAGCCTGGATACGGCGAGAGAGGAACGGCCGACGAAAACAGAATGATATTCCCGGTCCGCCGCGTTTTCATGTGCGGCGCGAGGGCCCGGCACAAGGCGAACGGCATCAGCATCAGGGCCTCGAAGGTCGAGCGGTACCCGTCGAGCGTCTGTTCCTCGATCGGCGCGAAGATCGCCGGGTAGACGTCGTTCGAGAACAGCACGTCGACATGGCCGTGGGAGGCGATGACCGAGTGCACCAGGGCCTCGGGATCGCTCTCCGCACTCGCCGTCAGGCCCGAATACTCGGCTTCGAAGGCCTGTCGGGCGGCGGCGGTACCGAAGGTGGCGTCGTGGCAAACGACGGCAAGGCCATCGCGCGCCAGGGCTTTCGCCGAAGCAAGTCCAGCAGTTTCGTTCACGTGGGTAACAATGGCGACTCTTTTCGACATGTCATTCTCCCTGATTTTCTTATTTGTTTATTAGGGACGAGAATTTTCTATGCTTCGAATTCGCCGGAGATCGATGATCTGACCGTATTTTTCTAGATCTATGATCGCCTTCGACTTTTTTGAAACGATCA
>CAIUCF010000689.1 GCA_903897565.1 uncultured Rhodospirillales bacterium
AACGGCAGCTTCGCGAGGTTCCATTGGGTCGGATCGTGCCAGTTGGCGAGGCCGATGGTCTCGGCGATGCCGGCAACGTCGAGCAGGGCGTCACCCTGATCGATCTGCGCCGCGAGCCCACGATTGAAGGCCTCGGTCAGGTGGATCCAGGTTCCGGGAATGAGCCGATCGGCATTGCCGAACAGGGTCTCCGGCGGCCGGGCCAGGGTCTGGACGATGCAGACCGCACCGCTATTCCGACGAATCGCGGCGCGAATCGTCGCGATAGAATCGAGCGCGGCATCGACCTGCGCCTGCGCACCCTCGGCATCGCCGATGATCGCCGGGTCGAGCGGCAGGCCGCGATAATCGACAGCGACGAGCACGGCATCACAACGCGCCACGTTGATGGCGGAGGCCGGGTCAAGCGCGCTCTGCAGGACCTGATCGTAATGCGCGGCCACGACCTCGACCAGCAGCCCGACCCGCGCTGCGCTCGCAATGATCGGCGCAATCAGGAAATCCGTGGTCGAGTTGCTGACCAGCCCGAGCTTGAACGGCGCGAGCGGCGTCAGGTCCTTGTTCCCGGCCCGCAGGCGATTGATCGTACGCGACAGCCTGACGAGTTGATTGCCGTCGAGCGCCGTCGCGGCGAGGCTGCGCACGGCGGCACCGACGGGGCCTTCGGTCACGAGCAGGGCCTCGCAGCGCTGCTTGAAATCCTCGGGCGGTTTGGGCAGCCATTGGAGCCCCGCGTAGAGTTCTGAGCTCATCGATCACTCTCTTTCATGCTGTCGGACTCCGCGTCGCGCGGCTTATGCCGCGAGCCGGCTCTGGATGAGTGCGACCAGGTCGCCGACATTCTTCAAGCGACCGATCTCCGCGGCACTGAACTTCACCGCGAATTTGCGCTCGACGGTCAGCATCAGGCGGACATGGTTTAGGCTATCCCAGTTCTCGACATCCTGTGCGGTCGTCGCGGCGCTCAGGACAAGCTCGTCATCATCCAGGACATCCTGAAAAATCTCGGTGAGGGAGGCCAGGATATCGTCTGTGCTCGCCATGTGTTCATCTCCGAAGTCGGCCGCGCGGGTGCGCGCGGCGGTGTAAATGGGGGCGTGACGGACGTCACTGCCAATGTGCGATCATAACCATCGGCGGAAATACCGCCAACGAGGTCACTTGGCGCCGAGCTGGGGCGCCAGGAATTCGGCGACCCGCTGGGCGCCGGCGACATTGCCGATGTCATTCCAATGCGTGTCGTTGCAACGGAACATGTCGGGCCGGTCGAGAAACGCGGGCGAAAGGTCTAGCAACGGCAGCTTGCCGGCGACCCGCTGCGTGATGGCATCGCGGGTCCAGCCCCAGTTCATCGGTTTACCGACAAAAAACGCGCGATTGTCAGGCAGCAACGCATTCGGATCCGGGAGCAGCACGAGAAACAATTTGGCCTGATTACGACCCGCGACGTCGGCGAGCGCGAACAGCTTGTCGAGATTGTAGGCCATGAACAGCCGACGCGGGGCGCCGGGCCCGTAATAATCTGCGGCCCGATCATGCGAGAAATTCGTGAAGGTGGCGCTCGGCCGACAGACCGGTGGGCCCTTGGTCGCGGCACCCGGCGGGTTCGCCCATTTCTGATTGAAGGTGACGTCGAGATAGACGAGATAGCGCGAGATATAGGTATTGAAGGGGTAGAAATATCGCAGGAACCAGCCTTCGTGCAGGCGTTGCGGCTGGCCGGCGATCGCCTTGCGGATTGTCCCGGGAATATCGTTGGTCGGATCCGAGCCGAGCATGAAGTTCAGGACGACCGCGTCGAACTGGTAATGCTGGTCGAGCAGATACTGGTACAACACCAGATCTTCCTTGATACCGAAGCCGTCGACGCCGGCCGAGAACACCGTGACGTCGCGCCCCGGCATTGCCTTGCGCAGTGCCGCCTCGACAGCCTGCGGATAGTTGACGGCAAAGCTGCTGCCGCTGCCCTGGACGTAGGAGTTGCCGAGGAACAGGAGCCGGTAGCCCTTTCGGCTTACGGGCTCATCGCGCGGCGTGCGAAATCCGAACGGCGACAGGGCGTTCGGCTGCGGCAGATAGATGACCTCGCCTCCCGCCTCGATATTGCGGAACGCTGTCGCGACCGGAGAATTCTTGATGGACAGAATATTAGTGTCGAAGATGAAGAACAGAGCTTCCATCGTCACCAGGCTGGTGAACCCGAGCAAGATTGCGCGACGCGCCGCCAACAGTTTGCCCGTCACGACCGAGAACAGCAGCACCGCAAGCAAACCCGTGAGGGCCAGGAGGATCACACCATTCAGCATCCGGTACTGACCGACGCTGCGGTTCACGACTGGGGGAATGTCGCTGAAGATCACGATCCCCGTTGCGACCAGACTCATCGCACACAATACGGACACGGCCAGTGCCAGAGTCAGCTCGAGGGAACGGTAGCCATTCATCACAGCGTCATGCTCGAATCGTCAGAAACAGGGCAAGGAACCGGCGGACACGCTCTCTGGACACACATTCATCCTGGGGCTCGACGCCAGTTGATCCACATCGATCCGACTGGTCGGGCGCCCCTCTATGGTATTGAGTCAGAGTGAATTTTTTATCCGACCCGATTTGCGCCGCATGGAATTCACCCGCGCACCGGCCTCATGTTTGACAGCCCGAACCGGCTTCGGCAACAGCTTTTCGCTGCACTGCGGCATAGCGGTCCTGCGGGCAGCCATAGAACCGCCGCTTTTGATCCGTAATCAGGAGAGATTGAACCTGATCATTCGACGAAGAAATCCCTCAGCCGGGTACGGCGCGCTCGATCGAGGCCGAACCCGAGACCTCTGAAAGGAACCCGATGAGCGCCACCCGCCGCCACCTCGCCGCCCTCGGCGCGCTGCTGCTGGCAGCCTGCCCCGGCAGCGGCCATGCCGTCACGGTGGTCAGCACCGAATCTGTGCTCAATCGCGGCTTCGGCGTGAACCTGCATCTCGACAATTGCTGCCAGGGCAATTACGGCGACCTGCCGACGATCGTGAAGCAGTTGAACTACATCGGCGTCCGGCACGTCCGCGACTGGGCCGACTCCGATGCCCAGATGACGATCTGGCACCAACTCCGCGCGGCGACCGGACTGCGCTTCCACGCCTCGATCCCCGAGACCAGTCCGGCGCATCAAAAGGCATCCCTGGACCGCATCGCCGCGGTGTTGAAATCCGACCCCGGTCTGATCGAGGTCATCGAGGGTCCCAACGAAGAGGATAACGCCTACCCGATGTCGGTCGGCGCCACTCTCGCCCAGGCGGCGGCGTTGCAGATCCAGGTCGCCGCCGTCGGCAAGACCTATGGCGTTCCGGTTGCGCAGCTCACCGTCGGCGCCGGCTGGTATCCACCGCTCTACGAAGGGCATTACAAGAGTTTCGGGACCCCGCCCGCCGATCTCGGCAACGCGCATATCTACATGAACGCCAACAGCCCGCCGCTGATTTCTCTGATCCGGATCGGCAATCTGGCCGCCTACTCCGTCCCCGGCAAGCCGGTCGACGTGACCGAATTCGGCACCTATCAGAAGCTGGGCCAGAGCGACGCCGTGACCAGCACCTATATGCACGAAGCACCTTTCGACGCCTTCGCGCTCGGCTATGTCGGGCTCTCCGTCTACGCGCTGCATGACGACATGTCCGGCGTCGTGGGCTTCTACACCCGCGACGGCTACAAACGGGATTTCGCCGATTACTGGCATTTCACGACCCAGTTGCTGGCCGATCCGGCGGGCCGACTGCTCCCGCCGAAAACCCTGAACCTGAGCTTCTCCGGCAAGGGATCCGGCATAGCGCCACTCGGGATCAAGAATCTCGCCATGTACAAATCCGACGGCTCGCTCTGGATCGCCGCCTATGACGAGGAACGCAGCGGCGCCCCGGACAGCATCGAGACGATCCGGCTCGATCGCAGCTATGCCGTCGTCACCGTGATCGACGCGCGCAACGGTGTTACCGTCGCGCAATATCACAATACCGCGAGCATCGCCCTGCCGCTGCCGTGCAACCACGTCTATTTCGTCGTCGCCAAATAGCCGTCAAGCGCCGGCGCCGACCGCCCGATACTGCTGCAGATAGCCGTCGACCATGCCGTCGATGGTAAAGCGGTCGACCACTCCCGGGGCATTCTCGGCAAAGCGGCGCCGCAATGCCGGCTCGGCGGCGATCCGGCGCAGCGCCGTGGCCAATCCAGCGGGGTCGCCAGGCTCGAACAGCAAACCGGTCTCGCCGTCGCGAATGAACTCCGGGATGGCGCCGATCCGCGAGCCGACGACACCGATGCCATAGGCCGCCGCTTCGACGATGATCACTGGCGCATTCTCGTACCACAGCGACGGGATCAGCAGCGCCGTGGCGGTCTGGAAGATTCGGTCCTTCTGCTCCCCGCTGATGAAGCCGGCGAAGTCGATCCGCGGATCCTTCGCCGCGGCCTCGCGGACCTGAGCTTCGAGCGGGCCGCGGCCCGCGATGGTGAGACGAATATTGGCGACGTCGCGCAGCGCCGCCATCGCCTCGATCGCGACCAGGATGCCCTTTTCCTGGGTCAGCCGCGCCGCGAGCAGGAAGTGATGCACAGGCGGATCAATATCCCGCGCGCCGGCTCCGGGCACCGCGACCAGCGGCACGCCGTTAGGGACGACGCCGGTGACCGGCACCGACAGGCCCGCCGCGACATGCTCGTCGAGCAGGAATTGCGACGGGCTGACGAAGGCGCTGAGATGCCGGGTGGTGCCGAGATGCCAGTGGCGGAAGACCCGGCACTGCAGCGATGGCTTCGTGCACAGGTGCCAGTTGCGATCGAGCATGAAGGCGCGCGGACACATCAGGTGATAGTCGTGTGCCGTGTGGACGACCGGCACGCCGAGGGCGCGGGCGCGGCGCCAGATCGCGCCCGAGAACCCGTCGATGACATGGGTATGCATGACGTCGGGACGGCCATCCGCCATGATTTCGGCAAGGCGCCGCCCGGCGTCACGGTTCCAGCTGTCCTTGAGATGCCAAAGCGCCTTCTGCCACCGGGGACGATCGCTCCGGGCGAACGACCAGTACATATTCTTGGGGAAGAATCGGAGGATCTCGACGCCGCCGATCGTCTCGACCGGATAAGGCTCCATCTCGGGGCCACAGGTCGTCACCGCGGTCACGCGATGACCGCGGGCGGCGAGGCCCTCGGCGAGGTTACGGACGATGAGCTCCGCCCCACCCGCCATGATCGGCGGATAGAGATTGTTGACGACCAGGATGTGCATGCGTGCTTCCGGTCAAGCCAAGGGTAGGCGCCCGCCGAGGGGCCGGTTTAGAGCCAGCGGTAGAGCCAACGCGGCAGATAGAAGCGTCGGTTGGTGAGGACGACGCCCAGCGGATCGGAGCCGACGGAGTGCAGGTTGGCCTGCAGCTGCTGGACCACGGGGGCACGGGTCCGTTCGGCCTCGACCACGAGGACGACGCCGTCGACCATTTTCGATAGCACCAGCCCGAGTGCGGATTTGCTCGACGGCGAGGACGCCACGATGATCAGGTCGAACTCGCTGCGCAGGGCTCCGAACCAGGCCTCGATACCCTCCAGATTCGAGGGCAGCGCGGTTCCCGGCCTGTCATCGCCACGCGCGGCCAATGTCGCCAGCCAGATCGGCGCGGTACGCGAGCGCACCAGAGCCGTCGCCAGCGTATCGGGGCCGGCGATGTTCAGCGGAGTCGGGATGGCCGCCGTCAGCTTTGCCAGTGTCGGGTCATCACCGCCCGAAGCATCGACCACCAGGACCCGCTTGCCGAGCACCTGCGCCGCCACCAGCCCGGCGCCGAAGGCCACCCGCGCCGCGCCTTCATTGGCATAGGCGCTGAGGAATTCGACGACCTGGATTTCCTTTTCCTGGGACACCGATTTGATCGCCTGGTAGACACCGACGTATTCCGGGATCTCGAGGCCATGAATATCGGGGATAGAGGCTGGCGCCGCCTCGTCGAGCATGTGGGATAACCCGGACATGGTTCTCGGATCCTCTGGTCAGGTTAGCTTTGGCGGCGCGAGAAACTGCCGAAACTCGGCAGCTTCAGGGCGTAGGACAATTGTTCCGGCGTCGCGAAGCGCTCGTCCATCGACTCGCGGAAGAAGGCGACCCCGAGCGCGAGCAGCAGGCTCGCGATGAAGCCGGAGATCACAGTCAGCGCGATCCGCGGCCGCGCCGGCTTC
>CAIUCF010000690.1 GCA_903897565.1 uncultured Rhodospirillales bacterium
GAAGAGATCGTCAGCGGCCGAACGCACAAGGAGATCGCTCGGACGCTCGGACTGTCCCCGGCGACGATCCGCAATCATACCCAGGCCATCCTCGCCAAGCTCGGGCTTCACAACAAGGCGATGCTCGCGAACGTCGTCGGGGCCGGCCGATCGAGCTGATCCCGCACGGGATGCATCTGCATCATACCGCCGGCCCGCCGAGCGGCTTAGAGTCTGACTGAACCGGTCTGCGACCACCCAGGAGGCGATACCATGTCCGAGCCAGCACCCGTGATGGCCGACCGCCAGCTCGTCTATTTCCAACGTTTCGACGAGCGCATGCGCGCCCGTCTGCGCAAGCTGATCACGCCCGAATTGATCGCCGAGCACCAGGCCAAACCGCTTGGCCAGCATTCCGACACGCTCGAGCGGGTGATCAACTTCTTCCGCCGTGCGCCGATGCCGAACAAATACGTGATCAGGCGCAATGGCCCTTTCACCAACTGCACCTTCTCGATCCTGGCCTTCGCCGACCAGCCGGGGCAGCCGCCCCGCGTGGTCGACGACAAACCCTATGCGACGGTGAACGAGGCCTATCACGCGGTCTTCCTGCTGCGCCTCAACGATCTCCTCGCCCGCTGAAAATCCGAAGGTTGCTGTCATGACAACGAAACAGATACTCGGCTACGCGGATCCGTGGTCGATCAAGGCCGGCGACACCGTCTCCTTCATGGTCTCCGGCATCGGCATCGATAGCGTCGAGGCCAAGCTGGTCCGCCTTATCCATGGCGACGAGAACCCGGAAGGCCCCGGGTTCATCGAGGAAGAAGTCCTAAGCGCCCTGCCGGCCACGCTCAACGTCAAGCATCAGTTCTCGCCGATCGGCGCCCATGCCGTCGTCGCAGATCCGGGGCAGGTCCTGGCGCCATCGGGCGATTTCACGGTCTACGCCTTCGTCAGCATCACCAAGCCCGGACCCGACCGCCAGGTCATCCTCGGCAAGTGGGACGCGACCGCCTGCAAGGGCTACGCCCTCGGCATCAACAAATGCGGCCAGCTCGAATTCTGGGTCGGCGACGCCATGAACAGCGATCGCGTCACGATCGAGACGAAGTTGTTGCGCAAGACCTGGTACTTCGTCGCCGCCAGCTACGACGCCAAGACCCGCGAGGCGCGGCTGCAGCAGATCGGCACCGTCAATCGCTACGCCTCGCTGATCGGCCCGGTCACCAACCTGGAATTCGACGCCCAGGCGAGCAAGACCCTGGCCGTGGCGCCGGGCAATCCCGGTGCCGAGGTGCCCTTCCTCTGGGCGGCAGCGACGCTGGATACGACCCAACGCGGCCGTCACCGAGGGATGCTCTACAATGGCAAGATCGATCGCGCCGGAATGGTCGGCGAAATCCTGAGCGCCGACGCCCTCGCCGCCATCGCCAAGACCGGCGATCTCGCCCTCGGCCCCAAGACGCTTGCGCGCTGGGATACCACGGCAGGCTACACCGACACCGGGATCGGCGACACGATCGTCGACACTGGCCCGCATCGCCTCAACGCGGAAGGCGTCAACCGCCCGATCCGCGGCATGACCGGCTGGAACTGGCAGGGTCGCTCCGACAGTTTCCGGCTCGACCCGTCGCAATATGGCGGCATCGTCTTCCACGAGGACGCGCTGACCGATTGCCGCTGGCAGAAGACGGTCAGTGTCACGATCCCGGTCGACGCCCGCAGCGGCGCCTATGCGCTGCGGCTGCGCGCCGGCGATGTCGAGGACCACATCCCGTTCTTCGTCCGCGCCGCCAAGCCGAAGGCGCCGATCGCGATGCTGATGTCGACCTTCACCTATCTCGCCTATGCCAACGAGTGCCTGACCTTCGATGCGCCGATCGTGCAGGCGATCACGGCGCAGACGCCGGTGCTGACCGAAGCCGACCTCAATTTCAGCCCGAGCCGGGAATACGGTATCTCGACCTACGACCATCACGTCGATGGTTCGGGCTGCTGCTACACCTCCTGGCGGCGGCCGATCCTCAACATCCGACCGCGCCATCGCATGAGCGCGATGAACTGCCCCTGGGCGTTCCCGGCCGATCTGTCGCTGATCTGGTGGCTGGAGAATTCCGGCCTGGAATACGAGATTCTGACCGACCACGATCTCCATGCCGAAGGCGTCGCAGCGCTCGCGCCCTATCGCACCGTGATTACCTGCAGCCACCCCGAGTATTATTCCGAGAAGATGCTCGACGGCACCGAGGACTACCTGACCCAGGGCGGCCGACTGATCTATGCCGGCGGCAACGGCTATTACTGGGTCTGCGGGTTGCGCGACGACCCGGCGGAAGCGCATTGCATGGAGGTCCGCAAGCTCGACAACGGCTCGCGCGCCTGGCAGGCCGATCCCGGCGAGGGCTATCTGGCCACCACCGGCGAGCGCTCCGGTTTGTGGCGCTCCCGCGGCCGCGCACCGCAAAAGATCGTCGGCACCGGTTTCACCTCGGAAGGCATGGATGAAAGCCGGCCGTTCGAGCGCATGCCGGATTCCTTCGATCCCAAGGTCGCCTGGATGTTCGAAGGCATCGGTGCCGAGGAGGAGATCGGTGACTTTGGTCTCGGCCAGGGCGGCGCCGCCGGCATCGAGATCGACCGCTACGAGCTCGCGCTCGGCACGCCGCCGACCGCGTTGCTGCTTGCCGCCTCATTCGATCATACCGACGGCTACCCGTTGGTCTCGGAAGAGATCGGCTATTCCTTCCCCGGGCGCGGCGGCACCCAGGATCCCCAGGTGCGGGCCGACATGACGTTCTTCGAGACGCCGAACGGCGGCGCCTGTCTGGCGACCTCGTCGATCGCTTGGAGCCAATCCCTCCCCTGGCGCAATGGCGACAACAATGTCAGCCGCTTCATGCGCAATGTGCTGGCCGCGTTCAGCAAACCCGGTCCGCTGCCGGGAGGGAAGTAACCGCTAGTCCTCTCCAAGGGCCAGCTCTCGCCAGCAACACGTTCAGGCCCCGCGTCGAGATGGCGCGGGGCTTTCGCGTGCTGTGGTGGCATACTACAATTCTAAAGTGGACTTGCGACAAGGGCGCGGGACGCTGACCCGCAATGGATTGCGATGAGAATGACGGCGCAGTAGCCGTGATCGGCCATGTCCTCGGGGACTTGGATCAAGAAAGCGTCTTTCGGGGAGTTTCGACATCATGGGATGGGAATCCGCGGTCCATTGGTTCCATCAACGATTGGCGCATATCAACGCCAAGCTGATGACCCTTCATGGCATCTTGTTCGTCTCCGCCATCTTTGCGGACATCGCGATCACCCTGCTCGGCGCCTATTGGACGTTCCAGATCGAGCGCCGTGACCGTCCGGAGCAGACTCCCGAGCGCTTCCTCGCCTTCGTGTTCCCGAAGAAGGTCTGGCTTCACCCCTCCGCCTTCCTCGATTATCAGCTCTACGCGATCCAATACTTCATCGGCTTCCCGTTCTCGCTGCCGATGGTAATCGGGATGGCGACGATTACCGCCTTCGTCGTCGGCGGCGACACCCCGCCGGATCCGCATGCGAGCATCCTGCCGACGCTCGCCTGCGCCGCCCTGATCGCGCTGGCCGTCGATTTCAGTTTCTATGCCGGCCACGTCATGCAGCACCGGGTCAAACTGTTCTGGGAGTTTCATAAAGTCCACCACAGCGCTGAAGTCCTGACGCCGCCGACCCTCAACCGGACCCATCCGCTACAGGATTTGCCGACGATCGCGATGATGACGGCAACCTTCGCTGCGGTGCTGATCGTGTTCAGCCGGTTCCAGCCGATCAATGTCGAGATGACCATCCCGCTCGGGCTCGACCTGCTGCTGTGGAGCCGTATCCTGCTGTTCTACCGCCTCCGCCACTCCCATATCCCGATGTTCTTCCCCGACTGGGCAGCCACGGTGTTCTTCTCGCCTGTCCATCACCAGACTCATCATTCCTCGCAGCAACGCCATTTCGACAGCAATTACGGCCTCAACCTCGTGATCTGGGACCGCATCTTCGGCACGCTTGTGACGCCGGAACATCCCTCGACCTATCGTCTCGGCCTGTCCAACCACGAAGAGCAGGAATTCAACCGCTCCGCGCTCCACCTCTATTCGGTGCCGTTCCGCAATATCTGGCGTCACCTCACCGGCAAGGCCGGCAACGAGGATGACACGACCGGCGAGCGCGTCCGCAGCCTCTTGGCGCCCCCCGGCGCCGTCTCGAGTCTCGGCAAGGACCAGAAAAAGAGTGCGTAGCGGCATCGCCCTCGGCGTCGCGGGGATCGCGCTCGGCGCGATTGCCGCGGCATTCATTCCCCCGCTCTCGGCCCGTCTGACGCGCGGCGCCGAGATGGTGGTCGATCGGGTGACGAATGATCACGCGCTGCGGCGCGTCGTGACCGCTCACAATAATGATGGCACATCGATCGCGCAGTCGGACGGACAGGCACCGCATCGCGAGCGCTTTGGCGATCTCACCTATGTCGAGATCTGGCGGACCGGCAGCAGCCCCGCGCCGCTGACCCTCGGGACCGCGACCGACCCGACCTTGGGTCCCCTGACCCTCAGCCAGGCCGGCGGCAGCGTGTTTCGCGTGGTTGATTTTCTGCCGCGCCGCGAAGGTGGCAAGCCCACGCCGATGCATCGTACCAGCACTGTCGATTACTGCATCCTGATGCAGGGCGAATTGGTGCTGGTGCTCGAGGGTTCGGAGATCACGCTGAAGGCCGGCGACGTCGTGGTCCAGCGCGGCACCAACCACGCCTGGGAAAACCGCAGCGACAAGCCCGCGCGCATGGCTTTCGTCATGCTCGACGCCAGCTTCGCGCCGGACCTCAAGAAGAAGCTGCCTCAGATGGAAATCGCCAATTAGCGCAGGCGATCGACCAGACGCTGCAGGGTCAGGTCACACAACGCCATTTGTTCCAGGCTGACGAACTCATCAGGCTTATGGCCCTGATCCATCGATCCCGGACCACACACGATCGCAGGCACGCCGAGATGGCCGGTGTAGAGCCCACCTTCGGTGCCGAAGGCGATCTTGGTCAATGCCGGCGCATCGAGCAGCGCCGACAGGAAACGCACGATCTCGGCATCCGGCGCGACCTCGAGCCCGGGATAGGCGGTGACCCGCTCGACCGCGATGCCGCTTCCCGGGTGATCGTGGCGATGCGCGGCAGACAACTCCGCGGCGTCCGCGCCGATCGCGGCCAGGATCGCGGCACCGTCATCCTGGGCGAGATTGCGGATCTCGAAGTCCAGCACCGCGTGATCGGGCACGATATTGAGGGCGACACCGCCCTGGATCTTGCCGACATGGATCGTCGTGTAGGGTACCTCGTAGCTCTCGTCGCGATGGCCATGACGCACGAGTTCTGCCTGTCGGTCGCGCAGCCGGGCGATCAGGTCGCAGGCGAGATGGATGGCGTTGAGGCCGCTCGGCGCCAGGGCCGAATGGGCGGCAACGCCGTGGCAGGTCGCCCGCGCCGCCGTCTTGCCCTTGTGGCCGAGCGCGATCTGCATCGAGGTTGGTTCGCCGATAATGCAAAAGCGCGGGCGAAAGCCGCGCTCGGCCAGCATCTCCAGCATTGGCCGCACGCCGACGCAGCCGATTTCCTCGTCATAGGAAAAGGCCAGATGCAGAGGCGTGGTCAAAACCCCGGACGCGGCCAGTTGCGCCGCGTTGAGCGCCGCCGCCAGGAAACCCTTCATGTCGGCGGTGCCGCGGCCGTAGAGCCGGGTGCCGGCCTCGCGCAGGACGAAGGGATCGGTCGACCAGGACTGCCCGGCGACCGGGACGACGTCGGTATGGCCCGCCAGCAGCACGCCGGCCTCGCCCGTAGGGCCGAGCGTCGCCAGGAGGTTGGCCTTGGTGCCCTGTTGGTTCGGCAGCACCTCGATCCGGGCGCCGAGATCGCGGAGGAAGGCGCCGGCGAAATCGATCAGCGCCAGGTTGGATTCCGTGCTGACCGTGGCAAATCCCACGAGCTTGTCGAGAATCGCGACGCTGTTCATGCTGCATCAGGTTCCGGGTTGATAGATCGTGAAGGATCTTAGCAGCGCCCCGCTGCCCGCGCGCTTCGTATTTTCTGCAGCCGTTCTTCGCCCCTGCCTCCGATATTCGGAAGCAAATCATCCAGAATTTCAAATTTACACAAGCAACGCCGCCGCCTAGCGTCGACCTGTCCGACGACCCGAAACATGAAGGAATCCAACACGATGGCCCGCGATCCTCGCTACGACATCCTGTTCGAGCCCGTCCGCATCGGTCCGGTCACGACCAAGAACCGCTTCTATCAGGTCCCCCATTGCAACGGCATGGGTTATCGCGACGCCACAGCGAACGCGACGATGCGCGCGGTCAAGGCCGAGGGCGGCTGGGGCGTCGTCTGCACCGAGCAGGTCGAGATCCACCCGAGCGGCGACATCACGCCCTTCATCGAACTGCGGTTGTGGGACGACGCCGACGTACCGATGCTGGCGCGGATTGCCGACGCCGTGCACAGCCACGACGCACTGGCCGGCATTCAGCTCTGCCACAACGGCATGAACGCGCCGAACCTCTATTCGCGTGAAATCCCCTTCGGCCCCGGCGATCTGCCGGTCTTCAGCATCTTCAACGACCCGGTCCAGGCCCGCGCCATGGACAAGACCGATATCAGGAACCTGCGGCGTTGGCATCGCAACGCCGCCCTGCGCAGCCGCGAGGCCGGGTTCGACATCGCCTATGTCTATGCGGGCAAGCTGTTCGGCGGCGCGATGTTCTTCCTGTCGCGCCGCTACAACCAGCGCAACGACGAGTATGGCGGCTCGCTGGAGAACCGCTCGCGGCTGCTCAGAGAGTTGATCGAGGAAACCCGCGACGCGATCGGCGGCACCTGCGCCGTCGCCTGCCGCATCTCGGTCGACGAATTGATCGGACCCGAGGGCCTGCATCGCGAGGAAGCGCACGACGTCATCGCCCATCTCGCCGAAGTGCCCGACCTCTGGGACCTGACCCTGTCGAGCTGGGACAATGACAGCCAAACCTCGCGTTTCGCCGACGAGGGCTATCAGGAGCCCTTCGTCACCGGCATCAAGAAGCTGACGACCAAGCCAGTGGTCGGCGTCGGCCGCTTCA
>CAIUCF010000691.1 GCA_903897565.1 uncultured Rhodospirillales bacterium
ATCCCTTCGTCTAAAGTAGTCGTCGTTCGATTCTTGCCGCTGCGTCTCGGCGACCGCCTGGAGGGCCGCGACCCAACTTGATGTTTCTATTATCGTCCGATCGTGGGCGGTGCCGACAGCGAGCGGAGGATAAACTAGCGAACTACCCAACGGCCAGATTTCTGGCTTAACCACGATTGTCGGAAAGACGCTTCCGTTGGCCATCCAGCAGCGTCGGGATACCCGCCGCAAGAGTCGAACGGACTTGTCACACATCTGTCGACCAAGATGCAGATATTTGTGAACGGTCCTCGATCTTGAGATGAGGGCGGCGCAATCCGGATAGTCCGGCAATACTTTCGATTTGGGGCGCCGCGGCAGAGTCTACGAGTGAACACCGCGGACCTACCCCAATAACGTGTGGCACCTGTCGGGAGAAAGCTGGGAACGCGTTCGCGCTCCCAGCTCACCCAGCCTAGAACGACTTCGCCAAAGCCGCTCATCATACGCGTCTTTCAGGATCCCCATTGCGGCTTGGCGGCGATCCCTCAACCAACTCTGACGAGTTTTTTGTTAACGAATTCGCCGATTCCAAGCTCCGAAAGCTCCCGCCCATAGCCGGAATTCTTGATCCCGCCGAACGGTAGCTCCGGCGCGGTCCAGGTTGCTTGATTGATAAAGACCATGCCGGTCTCGATCTGCCGAGCAACCCGCTTGCCACGCTCGACATCCTTGGTAATCACCGAGCCGCCGAGTCCAAACGGAGAGTCATTTGCCAACTGAATGGCCTCGTTCTCGTCCTTCACCCGGAAAATGAGCGCCACCGGAGCGAAGAACTCCTCATAATACGCCGGGTTCTGGGCATTGATGTCGGTAAGGATGGTTGGCTCCAGATAAAAGCCAGGTCGTTCAATTCGCTTGCCGCCCAATAGAACCTTGGCACCGTTGCTGATCGCGATGTCGAGTTGGCCCAGCACTATTGTCAACGCCTTCTCCGAGGACAAAGGCCCGAGCGTCGTTCCCGGGTCCATCGGGTCGCCGGGGATAAGTTTCTCCATTTCCCGTTTGAAGCGCTCCGTGAATGCGTCCGCTATCGTCTCATCGAGAATATAGCGCTTCGCGGCGATACAGCACTCGCCCGTGTTGTTCATCTTTCCCCAGACGCCCCATTGAATGGCAACGTCGATATCGGCATCGTCCAATACGATGAACGCATCGCTGCCACCGAGTTCCATTGTATTCTTCTTCAGTGCTGCGCCGGCTTCGGCTGCGACCGCCGCACCGGCTCGGGTGCTGCCCGTGAGAGCCACGCCTTTGACGCGTGGATCGGCAATGATCCTGGCCGCCTGATCATTCGTTATGAACACATTCGTATACGCGCCAACGGGAGCCCCGGCGTCGAGAAGCAGTTGTTCGAACGCCAGCGCGCATTGGGGGACGCTCGGCGCATGTTTCACGATAAGCGTATTGCCAGCCACTAGGTTTGGTCCGGCGACCCGCACCAGCTGATAGTAGGGAAAGTTCCAAGGCTCGATGCAGAACAGCACACCGATTGGAGCGCTTTCGACCCAAGCCTCCCCTTCCGCGACCTTGAGCTCTTTCGGTTCGAGGAACCTCGGCGCGTTGTCGGCATAATACTGCAAAATGTCCGCCGAAAGATCGACCTCCTCCCCAGCTTCCCGAAGCAGTTTGCCCATCTCGAGTGTAACCAGTCGGGCAAAATGCTCGCGTTTTTCACGTAGAATTGAGGCCGCTTTGCGGATTACAGCACACCGCTCCGAGAGCGATTTCTTTCCCCAATCAGTCTTGTAACGGCGGTCGGCGCGTGCGAGCACTTCTTCGATCTGCCCGTCACTGTGTCCGGAAAACTGTTCGAGCGCCTGCCCTGTGGCAGGGTTTATAGTAATATATGACATGCTGCGGCGGCTTATGCAGATGTGTCAGGTGATCTTATAGGGCCTACCACATTTAGACCCCGGTCCTGCGCCGCTTAGGCTTGGTTTTCTGTGGAATCATAGGCATCCCCATGTCGGCCATATCCTCCGCCCGCTTCTTGACCTCAT
>CAIUCF010000692.1 GCA_903897565.1 uncultured Rhodospirillales bacterium
CGCCTGCCCGGCAAGCTTTCGGATTGCAGCAGCGACAGCGCAGTCTCCACTGAACTCTTCCTGGTCGAGGGCGACAGCGCCGGCGGCTCGGCCAAGCAGGCGCGCGACCGCGTCACCCAGGCGATCCTGCCCTTGCGCGGCAAGATCCTCAACGTCGCCAGCGCAACCGCCGACAAGCTGCGCGCCAACCAGGAACTCTCCGACCTCTGCCTCGCGCTCGGCTGCGGCACCGGCAAGCAGTACCAGGCCGACAAGCTGCGCTACGAGCGCATCATCATCATGACCGACGCCGATGTCGACGGCGCCCATATCGCCTCGCTGCTGATGACGTTCTTCTATCGCGAGATGCCGCAGCTGATCGCCGGCGGCCATCTCTTCCTCGCCCAGCCACCGCTCTACAAGCTGGTCTCGGGCGAGAACCGCGTCTACGCCCATGATGACCGTCACAAGGACGAGCTCATGGAAACGCGCTTCAAGGGCAAGAAGACCGAGATCAGCCGCTTCAAGGGCCTTGGCGAAATGCCGCCGCCCGACCTCAAGCTCACCACGATGGACCCGAAGACCCGCACCCTGCTGCGCATCACCAAGGAAGACGTCGGCACCGGCGAGCTGGTCGAGAAGCTGATGGGCCGCAAGCCAGAGCTGCGCTACGCGTTCATTACCGAGAACGCGCGGTTTGTCCGGGATTTGGATATCTAGCAGGCCGCTCTCAATCCATCGGCACCAGAATGGCGTCGCCCACGGCGAACGGTTTGTCGGGCACGCCCAGCCCATAGAGTTCGGCACTTGTGAAAATCTGGCGGCTGCCCGGCTTCACCACCCTGCCCTTGGCGACAAACACCTCGGCGACCGCAGGGCGTAGGCAGCGGATCGAGAACTGCGACGCCAGCAGGTTCTTGGTGACCGTGGTGCCGGCGAAGCCGCAGGCGGTATCGATCAGCCCGCCGACGATGCTGGCGTGGAGATAGCCGTTATACTGTCCGAACTCCGGCCGCCATTTCAGCTGTATCTCGACCTCTCCCCACTTCGCGGCCGTGATCTCGATGCCGAGCCAGGCATTGAATGCTGCGAGACCGGAGAGGGCCTGGAGATTGGCAATAATCGTCGCATCGTCAGGCAATGGGGTGTCCTCCAGGATGGCTCGGCGGGTCCGAGGATCGCAGGCTTCAGACAAATGCGCGAGCGCCGCGAGAAAAATTTCCCCGCCCTGTCGATTCCCACGCCCCTCGACCGTCATAGGGTCAGCAGCGCATGATGCGTTGTCGAACCCGATGGGGAGAATGGCCATGCAATATCTTCTGTTGATCTACGGCAACGAAGCCGCATTCGAGACCGTCAGCAAGGAAGACACCGAGCGGATGTATGCTGCGTATGGCGCCTATACCCAGGCGATGATCGCGGCAGGCGTGATGAAGGGAGCCGACCGGCTGCAACCATCCACGACCGCTAGCACCGTCCGCGTCAGAAATGACAAAACCGAGGTCCTCGACGGCCCCTATGCCGAGACCAAGGAGCAACTCGGCGGCTACTATCTCGTCGAGGTGCCGGATCTCGACGCGGCGCTGACCTGGGCGGCGCGCTGCCCCGGCGCCAGCCATGGCACGATCGAGGTTCGCCCGATCTGGGCGATGTAGGCCACGACGCTTCGGTGCGGGAGAAGAGCGACCAGGGGCTTCGTGATGCCCAGGCGGCGGCGGCGGCCGTCGCGCGGCAGAGTTACGGCCGGCTGGTCGCTTATCTCGCGGCCCGCACCCGCGATGTCGCCGCGGCCGAGGACGCGCTGTCCGAAGCCTTCGCGACGGCGCTGCGGGCGTGGCCGCAGAGCGGCATCCCGTTCAACCCGGAGGCCTGGCTGGTCACAGTCGCCCGCCACCGGCAGATCGACCAGAGCCGGCGCCGCCGGGGCGGCGAGACGGTCCACGCCCATCTGAAAGTGATGGCGGAAGTCATGGCACAGACGACGATCGACGATCCCGCGATCCCTGATGAACGGCTGCATCTGATGTTCGCCTGCGCCCATCCCGCGATCGACCGCAGCCTGCACGCGCCGCTGATCCTGCAGACGATCCTCGGTTTCGACGCGGCGACGATCGCCTCCGCCTTCCTGGTTTCGCCGACGACGATGGCCCAGCGGCTGGTTCGCGCCAAGGCCAAGATCAAGCTC
>CAIUCF010000693.1 GCA_903897565.1 uncultured Rhodospirillales bacterium
CAATGCGACCGGAATCATCCTCGACCGCGCCGAGGAACTCGACAAGCTCGGCGCCTCGCTCGACAAGGAGACCGCGGCGAAGATCAACGAGGCCGTCACCGCCATCTTCGAGGCCTGCAACTTCCAGGACATCACCGGCCAGCGCATCACCAAGGTGGTGCGGACCCTGCGCTACATCGAAGCCAAGGTCGACAGTCTGGTGCAGGCCTTCGGCAGCGAGTTCGGCGACATGGCGCCCGCGGCCCGCGCGGCGGAGCCGGAAGGCGACGAGGCCCTGCTGCACGGCCCGCAACTGCCGCAGAACGCCAACAGCCAGGACGATATCGACGCGATCCTCGCCGGATTGTTTTGAGCGCGGCCGCGAGTTCCCCGAGCCGGCGATGACGGCGCTGATCGACGATCCCCTTCCGACACCGCCGCCACCCATGTCCGGCGGCGGCGGCGCGGTCGCGACCTATGTCAGCCTGTTCATGATCCTGTTCGTGTTCTTCATCGTACTGTTCTCGATCGCCGCGCAGCAGCGTGCCCGCAGCCTCGCCGTACTCGCCGGGCTCGATGCCGCCTTCGGCCATATGCCCAGCGCGGTCGGCCTGCTCCCCACCCCGCACGGCGACGCGATCCTCGACGATCAGGCGACCATCCAGTTCGTCGCCGATATCGGCGCCAGCCTCGGCGATATCCTCCCAGGCAGCCATCCCGCCGGGGCGCCGCGGCCGGGAACCATCCTCAATCTCGATCTGCCGCCCGAGGCCTTGTTCGAGCCAGGCACACCGGCGCTGAAACCCGCCGCGCTCCCGGCGCTGAATCGGCTCGCGGTGATCCTGCAACGCCATCGCGGCGGCGCCCGTTTCGGTGTCGACCTCGCGGCGACCACCGCGCCGGCCCCGGCCACCGATCGCGCCCTGGCGACGGCGCGGGTCACGGCGCTCGCCGCCTATCTCTTCGCCCAGGGCTGCCCGGCCGATGCGGTGACGGTCGCCGTCGCCGAGGGCGCCAAGACCTCGATCCAGCTGGATTTTCTTGCCAGCACGAGCGACGAGACGGACAATTGACGTGATGTCCGACCCGTTCGCAGAGAATTTCGACGTGATTGGCCCGCCGCCCGCGGCCAGTCCGGCCCCGGGCTGGATGATCACCTTCGCCGACCTGCTGTCGCTGCTGTTGTCGTTCTTCGTCCTGCTGTTCGCGACCACCAGCATCAATCACCAGGACTGGGTCCGGGTGATGCAGCCGGTCACGCTCTATTTCGGCGGCAAGCCAGCTGCACTGCCCGGCACCATCGCGCCGGCACCGACGCCGCCCGCCGCCATCCTCGACATGAACTACCTGACGGCGACCTTGCGGCAACTCGTGGCCCAGGATCCGGGCCTCGCCGGCGCCACGGTGCATGGCGACGATCACCGCGCGGTCCTGAGCCTGCCCGCGGCACTACTGCCCTGCCGCCATGCCGTCGATCCCGGCCACCGCCTCGCCGCCCTCGCCACCCTGCTCGGCAATGTCGACAACCAGATCGAAATCATGGGCCATGCCGGGCTCGACCCGACGGTCAGCGCCGGGCCCGACGCCTGGGCGGGCGCGCTCGGCCTCGCCGATCGCGTCGCCACGATGCTGGCGACCGCCGGCGTCTCGCGGTCGTTCGCGCGCAGCGGCCGCGCCGATCTGCCCGGCGGCCGCAATGCCTGTTCTGCCGATATCGTGCTGCGCGACACGACCGCGTCGAAGGTCGGAGGCCGCGATGGCGGTTGAGCCAGTCGATAGAAATCCCCTCCCAAGCCCTCCCCCCGCGAGGGGAAGGGCCTGCACATGGCGGCTTGCCATCCTTCTCTGGCTGATGTTGTGTGGCGCGCCCCTTGCGGCCACCGCAGCGGAGACAGCATCGCCTGCTGCCCCGACCCTGAAACCCCTCGCGCTCGCCGTGCGCGCGGCCGGCCATGACGGCTTCGGCCGGCTCGTCTTCGCCGCGCCCCGCGGTACGGCCGCCGTTCCGGTCAACGCGACCCAATCGGGTGACGAGCTGGTCCTGCGCTTCGCCCGGCCGGTGTCCTTCGCGGCCGGCGGGCTCGACTCGCGCCTGCCCGGCTATCTCTCGAAGGCGCGGCTTTCTGCCGACGGCCTGACTCTGACCGCGCGGCTCGATCGCGCCGTGACCCTGCACAGCGCGCTCGACGATCGCAGCACCTTGTTCATCGATCTGATCAATCGCGACAAGAAGCCGGCGCCTGCAGCGGTACCGGTACCGGCCGCAAAGCCTGCCCCGTCCGCCAAGCCTGTCGAGTCGGCGAAGCTACGTCGACTCGGCGGCAAGCCGTTGCCGCTCAGCCTTCTTGTCGGCGATCATCAG
>CAIUCF010000694.1 GCA_903897565.1 uncultured Rhodospirillales bacterium
CATCCCGGCGGGTTCGTGAAGAGCGAGATCATTGAGGCACTTGGCCTGTCGGTCACCGATGCGGCGCGGGTGTTGGGGGTCACGCGGGCCGAGTTGTCGGCGCTCGTGAACGAGCGAGCGCAACTCTCTCCAACGATGGCGCTGCGCATCGAGAAGGCCTTCGGCGTTTCGATGGACACCCTCATGCGGATGCAAAACAGTTTCGACATTGCTGAGGCCCGCAAGCGCGAGGGAGAGATCAACGTTGCTCCTTACGACGGGCACGCCGCCTGATCGGCGCCCCAACTCACCCCTTGAAACAATTCTCCCGGTGCCAGCGCAGGAATTGTGGATGCGGGCGCTCGACCCGTCGTTCCGGCACCCGGATCCGGCCGTCGCGGTTCAGCATCGCGCGGACGCTGTCCTGATCGTTGACCTGCCGCGAGACCAGGATCGCGAAGTCGTCGGCGACGCTGATCAGGCCGCGGTCGAACATCCAGTGGGCGGTGCCGGACAAGGCCAGGCCGTTGGCGAGGATGTCCGGGCCGTTGGCCTCGACCCGGCGGATATGGGCGGCCTCGACCTCGGCGCGGCCGCCGCCGTTGATGAGCTTGAGACCCGTGACGGCGCAGCGCGAATCATAGGCCCTGAGCACGACCCGGCGAAACACGCGGTCGCGGAGCAGGCGGGAGGTGAGCTGTTCGACCCGGGGTCGTTCGAGCGGTTCGGCGAGGTAGGCCGCCGCTTCTTCCTGCAGGCCAGCGGCTGGTGACGCGTCGTCGCGCCGCGGCAGCAGCGGCGCCTCCTCTGCCAGGCCCAGGCCGATGATGCGGTTGAAATCGGCGGCCGAGACCGGACGTACGGCCGATTGCGCGCGGCCGGAAATGCGCCCGGCTTCGTTGAGGAGCCCCGTCTCGACGGGCCCGCTCGCGGCGGCGAAGGGGACTGGAGTGGCGAAGTCGAGATAGGTGCCCGGTTCGATCAGCGCCAGATACATGTCCCGGGCCGTCGGGTCGGGGACGATGTCGCGGACTTGCGCTGCCGCGAAATAGCCCCGGGTTCGGGTGATGCTGGTCGGCTCGTAATACAGGACCCAGCCGCCGACGAGCGGCAGCGCGCGCGACAGGTACGGCTTCGGGAACTGGTATTGCTCGGCCGGGCTGTCGTCGTAGATCGAGTCGGCGCGATGGATGAAGACCCCGAAGGCCATGGGTTGCGGTGATCCCGTGCGGTTGATGAGGAAGGTTACGAAACTAAGCCGCGCGACTCAAGGCATGGTCAACCCTGGTTTGAACCCGAAGCCGAGGAGGCGATCCTGCCCTGCCGGGGTTCGTTCATGATCCTCGTCGGTTCCGATGTCATCGTCGGCGTACCGAGCGAAGACGGAACGTATCGATCACGCGAGCAACAGCGTCGGCACACCGAGTGATGGGCCGGCTTCGGCGAGCCGCTGGTTGAGCGTGTGCACAGTGGCCCCATGCGCCGACGCGATCGCGAGGTGCAAGGCATCCCCGGCGCGGAGTCCAAGCGTATGCTGGTCGACGAACCGTGCCGCCGCCCGGAAATCTCCGCCGGTCACCGGGAGGATGGTCAGGCTCTCGGCGACCAGCCTGTTGAACATCGCGAGCGCCGCCGCGCGCTGCTCCAGGTTGATCTGTCCGGTCCTCAGCTTGATCGCCATGGCGGACGACATTTCGGTGATGGTCCAGTCGCTGATCAGAAGTTCGGTCGGCTCCTGCGCCGCCAGCCAGGTTTGAGCCCGCTGCGTCATCGCCTCGTTCGAGAGCGCGGCGACGAGCAACGAGGTGTCGAGATAGAGCATCAGTAGCGGTCGCTATCCCGCAGCGACCGCACGAGATCGGCGGCATTCTGTGCCTGTGGCGGCATGGTGGCCGTCACCGACTGGAGGAGGGCAGCATCGATCCTTTTGCGGGGCCTCGTTACGGCGGAGAGCCGGGCCACCGGCTTGCCGCGGCGGGTGATATCGATCGAGTCTCCCGCCTCGACCCGGTCGACGAGTTCGCTCAAATGAGCTTTGGCGTCCGCAAGATTGATCGCGCTCATGTCTCGTTCCTGACCATCTAGATGGTCATATAGCGCATCCGTCTTGATAATTCCAGCGGGCTCCATCAGCCTCTCACGCATTGAGTAATCTCGTCCCGCTGACGTAGGGGCTGCCGCGGAGATAGAATCGCAGCAACCGGTCGGCGTCCTTGGTGATGCCGATCCTGATGCTCGCGCCGATCTCGCCGGCTTCATGATCATCCTGGCCGAGCCAGAGCGGGCCTCGTCGGCACAGATCGATGCCGTCGAGCCGGCGATCGATGCGCAACGCCGTGGCCAGCCTGCCCGGTCCGCGCGCGACGTCGCGCAGGCGCTCGGTGCCGCGATTGCGCTCCATGATGGCGATGCCGTCGAGCGGCTCCAGCGCCCGGATCAGGACGCCGGTGCCGATGCCCTGTGCCTCGCCGGAAACATTGAGCATGAAGGAGATGCCGTAGGCGAGATAGACGTAGCAATGGCCGCGCTCGAGAAACAGCGAGCGGTTGCGCGCCGTCATGCCGCGATAGCCGTGCCCGGCGGCGTCGCCGGTGATATAGGCCTCGGTTTCGACGATGCGACCGCTGACGATCCCTTCGGGCAGTTCCCGCACCACGAGCTTGCCGATGAGATAGCGGGCGAGGGCGATGGTATCGACCGGCAGCTCGGCGCGGGTCAGGGGGCGGCAGGGGGGCATCCTCAGGGCGCCCGGATTTCG
>CAIUCF010000695.1 GCA_903897565.1 uncultured Rhodospirillales bacterium
CTGGCGCCCGAGATCGGCATCGTCACCCGGACGACGCCCTATCCGCTGGCCCGCGCCAACGAGGCCCTCGCCGACCTTCGCGCCGGCCGCTTCGAAGGCGCCGCGGTGCTGCTGCCGTGACCCCTCATGCGACCTTGACCAGCAGCTTGCCGAAATTATGGCCGTCGAGCATGCCGATGAAGGCCGAGGGTGCGTTCTCCAGCCCCTCGACGATGTCCTCGCGATACTTGATGGCGCCCGAGGCGATGCCCGCCGCGACCTCGCGCAGGAAATCGCCATGGTGCTCCGGCACGAATTCGTAATTGATGAAACCGCGCAGGGTGAGGCTCTTCGAGAGGATCTCGCGCATCGTCGCCGGCAGCCGATCGGTCGTGATCGAGGGATCAGTGCCGTTGTACTGGGCGATCAACCCGCAGACCGGGACACGGGCGAACTTGTTGAGCAGGGGCAGAACCGCCTGCCAGATCGCGCCGCCGACATTCTCGAAATAGACGTCGATGCCGTGGGGACAGGCTACCGCCAGCTGCGCCGCGAAATCGGGTGCGCGGTGATCGATGACGGCATCGAATCCGAGCTCGTCGCGGACATAGGCGCATTTCTCCGCTCCGCCGGCCAGACCGACCGCGCGGGCGCCGCGCAGCTTCGCGAGCTGGCCGACGAGCGAGCCGACCGGACCGCTCGCCGCCGCCACCACCACGGTCTCGCCCGCCTTGGGCTTGCCGATGACGTAGAGGCCGGAATAGGCCGTGAAGCCCGGCATGCCGAGCACACCGAGCCCCGTCGTGATCGGCGCCAGGGTCGGATCGAGCCTGCGCAATCCGGTGCCGTCGGACAGCGCATGGGAGCGCCAGCCGGTCGGGGCCAGCACGATGTCGCCGGCCTGATAGTCGGGATGGTGGGATTCGACGACGGTGGCGATGCTCTCACCGGTCATGACGCCGCCGATCTTGACCGGCTCGGCATAGGATTTCCGGTCTTCCATGCGACCGCGCATATAGGGATCGAGCGAGAGATAGCGCACCGCGAGCAGGATCTCGCCATGCTGGGGCGCCGGCACCCCGGCGTCTTCGAGCCGGAAATCGCTGGTCCGCGGCTTGCCGACCGGACGGGCGGCGAGGACGATCTGACGGCTATGGGTCGTGGTCATGACGATTCCTTCCCTGTTGTTATGGATCGTGATTCGGGTGAAGTCAGGCGCCTGCGGCGTCAAGGAACAGGCGATAGGCCGGGTTTTCGGTTTCATCCCAATACGGGTAGCCGAGCCGGTCGAGCGAGTTGAGAAAAGCGTCGCGATTTGCCGCCGGCACCTGGATGCCCGCCAGCACCCGACCGTAATCGGCGCCGAGATTGCGATAATGGAACAGCGAGATGTTCCAGGCCTCGTCGAGGCCTTCGAGGAATTTCAGGAGGGCGCCGGGCCGCTCGGGGAACTGAAAGCGGTAGAGCAGCTCGTCCTGCAGTCCCTCGACGCGGCCGCCGACCATGTAGCGGACATGGAGCTTGGCGAGCTCGTTATCGGTCATGTCGAGCACGCCTAGCCCGCCGGCCTGCAGCAGCGCGATGATCTCGCGCTTCTCGGCATCGCCATGTTTCAGCTTCACCCCGACGAAGATGCGGGCCATGTCGCCGGGGGCGAAGCGATAGTTGAATTCGGTGATCGCCCGATTGCCGAGCATACGGATGAAGGCGCGATAGCTGCCCGCGACCTCGGGGATCGACACTGCAAACAGCGCCTCGCCGCGCTCGCCGATCTCGGCGCGCTCGGCGACATAGCGCAGGCGATCGAAATTGACGTTGGCGCCGGAATTGATGGCGATCAGCGGCCCGGCAGACGCCTCGCCGGCTTCGACATGGTGGCGCAGTCCCGCCAGCGCCAAGGCGCCGGCCGGCTCGGCGATGGCGCGGGTGTCGTCGAAGATGTCCTTGATGGCGGCACAGACCTCGTCTGCCGAGACCGTGACGATGCCGTCGAGCAACTCCCGGCACAGGCGGAAGGTCTCGTCACCGGCGCGGCGCACGGCGCAGCCATCGACGAACAGCCCGACCTGGTCGAGATCGACCGGCGCGCCGGCGGCGATCGCCGCCTGCATGCTCGCCGCATCGTCCGGTTCGACGCCGTAGATTTTGATCACGGGACGCAGGAATTTGACGTAGCTGGCGATTCCTGAGGCGAGGCCGCCGCCGCCGATCGCGACGTTGATCGCCCCCAGAGGCGCGGGATGCTGCCGCAACAGCTCCATGCCGATCGTGCCCTGCCCGGCGATGACGTCGGGGTCGTTGAACGGGTGGACGACCACATAACCATGACGCTCGGCCAGCACCGCGGAATGTGCGCGCGCCGCGTCGAAGCCGTCGCCTTCGAGCACGACCTCGCCGCCGAGGCGGCGCACGGCGTCGATCTTGATTGAGGGCGTCGTTGTCGGCATCACGATCACCGCGCGCACCCCGAGCCGCGACGCCGACAGCGCCACGCCCTGGGCGTGATTGCCGGCAGACGCACAGATCACGCCGCGCGCCCGCTCAGACGGCGAAAGCAGCGAGATGCGGTTATAGGCGCCGCGAATCTTGAACGAAAAGACCGGCTGCAGATCCTCGCGCTTGAGCAACACGTCGACCCCGAGCCGCGCCGAGAACAGCGCCATCCGGTCGAGCGGCGTCTCGATGGCGACGTCATAGACCGCCGAGGTCAGAATTCGCCGCACATAATCCTGCATTGCAACTCCATGGGGCCGGCGCGTCGACGAATGTCGCCCTACCGGGGTGACAGGGCATGAGGATGGCATGAAGGCGATAGGACTGCGAGAGCGCGTCTGGCGGGGTTGCGCCCGGCGCGGGGTCGGCCCTCAATTCACATCATTGACAATCACGCCGCAAAAGTTAATTCCTGCCGAAGCAGTGATTGTTCAGGCAGCGATGTAATGGAGTATTACCAGGCCGAGGGTTACGATTGCCAGCGCAGCATCGGCTTTCTGTTGCGCCGGGTGACCACCTTGACGCTCGGCCAGATCGAGGCCGCGTTCGCGGGCAACGACATCACATTCTCGCAATGGGTGGTGTTGATGCAGGTCGGCGACGGCGTGGCCGAAACCGCCGCCGATGTCGTCCGCAACACCGGGCATGACAGCGGGGCGCTGACCCGGCTGATCGATCAGCTGGAGCAGCGCGGGTTGATCGAACGCCATCGTTGCAGCACCGATCGCCGCATCGCCAAGCTCCGTCTGACCGAGACCGGCCGCAACGCCGCGCAGATGCTGACACCGATCGCGGTGCGGTACTTCAACGACCTGCTCGATGGTTTCACCAACGACGAGGTCGACCTGCTGATCCGGCTGCTCACCCGGCTCCAGGATCGGCTCTGTCCGCTGCTGCACGGCGCGAAGCACCCGGTAGAGGAGGCGCAGCCATGAACAGGACCTTGCCTGTCGTTCTCGCAGCCGGCCTCTCGCTGAGTGCCTGCATCTGGCCGCCCGCGGACCAGCCGAAACTCGCGGCATTGTCTGCGCAGGACGCCGGCGTGTCCTCGGCGACGCTCCCCCCGGCCACCGACCATTGGTGGCGCGCCTATGGCGATCCGCAATTCGACGCCCTGATCGAGCGCACCCTGGCCGGCAATCCGAGCCTGGCGACGGCCCTGTCGCGCCTGCAAGCAGCCAACGCCGCAACCCAGGCGGCCGACGCTGCCCGCTATCCGCAAACGTCGTTCGATGCCCAGGAAGTGCGGCAGCGCTTCAGCGGCAACGACATCGTACCGCCGCCCTTTGGCCGTCACGTCTACTGGCGCGGCGGCGCCGCCGCCAACCTGTCCTGGGATCTGGATTTCTGGGGTCGCCAGGCCGCCCTGGTCGCCCAGGCGCGCGGCCACGCCGAGGCCGATGCCCTCGACCTCGCCACCGCCCGCCAGATCCTCACCTCGACGGTGGCCCAGGCCTATACCGCGCTCGATCACGCTTATGCCTCGGCCGATATCGCCCGCAGGACGATGGCGCAACGCCAGAACATTCTCAATATCACCAGCCATCTCGTTACCGGCGGCATCAGCACTCAGGTCGAGCTGCGCGAAGCCCGCGGCGCGCTCGCCCAGGCCAGGGTCGATCTCGATCAGGCCGAAAACCAGCGCGAGATCGCCACCCACCAACTTGCGATGCTGGCGGGGCTCGGTGCCGGCGCGTATGCCGGCATCACCCGCCCGACCCTCGCGGCAAATGCAGTGCTGCCGCTGCCTGACGCCCTGCCGGCCGATCTCCTGGTCCGTCGACCGGACATCCTGGCGGCCCGCTGGCGTGTCGACGCCGCCGATTCCGGCCGCAAAGCCGCAAAGGCCGCGTTCTATCCAGATGTGTCGCTGACGGCTTTTGCGGGGTATTCCGCGATCGGCTTCGATACGCTGTTCCGCTATGGCTCGTTCGATTACGGGCTGGGTCCGGTCATCCATCTGCCGCTGTTCGATGCCGGCCGGCTCAAGGCGCAATATCGCGGCGCCACGGCCGACCTCGACACCGCCGTCAGCCAGTATAACGAGACCGTCCTGCGCGCGGTCCAGGAGACCGCAGACGCGCTCAGCACGGTCGACTCGCTCGGCCGCCAACGCGGCGATCAGAAAGCCGCTCTCGATGACGCCCGGGCGGCGTATGCGCTCGCAGAGCAACGCTACCGCGCGGGTTTGACAGGCTATCTTACCGTGCTCACGGCCGAGACAGCGCTGCTGACCGCCGAACGCGGCATGATCGACATCGACGCCGCAGCAACCGCCGAGCGGATCCATCTTCTCGTCGCCGTCGGCGGCAGTTTCAAACCGTCCCGCGATCTTCCGCCGCTCGCGACACCGCGCGTTGCCTCGTCTTCGGAGACACAGCCATGACCAATACCGCCGTGCCCAAGGCGCCCGCCAAATCGAATTTCTCCCGTATCCTCGGACTCTCCGTGCTGGCGTTGGTCGTGCTCGGCGGGCTCGGCACCTGGGGCGCCTACTGGTTCCTGATCGGTCAGCACCATGTCACGACCGACGACGCCTATGTGAATGGCGACATCGTCGAGATCACCAGCGAAGTCCCGGGAACCGTCATCGCCCTGCATGCCGACAACACTCAGACCGTTGCCGCCGGCGACCCCCTGGTCGGGCTCGATCCTGCCGATGCCGAGATCGCCGTGGCGGCGGCGGAAGCCGATCTCGCGCTCGCCGTCCGCCAGGTCCGCAGCCTGAACGCCCAGGCCGACCAGCTGCGCGCGCAGGTCGCGAGCAACCAGACCACGCTCGACCGCGCCAAGAACGACTACAAACGCCGACAGTCCCTGGTCAGTGACGGCGGCGTCTCGACGGAAGAGCTGTCGCACGCCAAGGACACCATCGCCGAGCTCAGCGCCGCGGTCGACGCGGCGAAGGGAGCCTATGCGGCGACGGAATCGCAGATCGCCGGCACCACGATCGCGACCCACCCGACCGTCCGCGCGGCCGCGGCGCGCCTGCGCAATGCCGAGCTCGCCTTGCATCGCGCCGCGATCTCCGCCCCCGTGGCCGGAATCGTCGCCAAGCGCAGCGTCGAGATCGGCCAGCGAGTCGATCCCGGCAGCGCGCTGATGTCGATCATTCCGCTCGAAGATCTGTGGATCGACGCCAATTTCAAGGAAGTGCAACTCGAGCACCTGCGCCTCGGCCAGCCGGTGGCGGTGCACGCCGACCTCTATGGCAGCGCCGTAACCTATCATGGCCGAGTCGCCGGCGTGGCTGCCGGCAGCGGCAGCACCTTCGCCCTGCTTCCGGCCCAGAACGCCAGCGGCAACTGGATCAAGATCGTGCAGCGGCTGCCCGTGCGGATCCTGCTCGATCCCGCCGAAATCAAAGCCCATCCGCTGCGCCTCGGCCTCTCCGCGATCGTCGATGTCGACATCACCAGGACGGATAACCTGCCTGCAACGTCGATCCGCAACTTTCCCCTGCCGAGCAAGCCGAGCGCCGGCGACGATCCGGCGGTGACGGCCCTGATCGCCCACATCATCGCCGAAAACGCCGGAGCCCCGGCAGAGGTCGCAAAGGAGCTGACGCCGTGAGCGTCGCGCCGCCGCGGCCGCTGCCGGCCCTGAAAGGGGCGCCGCTGGTCGTCATTTCGATCGCGCTCGCCGTCGCCACCTTCATGCAGGTACTCGACACGACGATCGCCAATGTCTCGGTACCGACCATCGCCGGCGATCTCGGCGTCAGTGCCGACCAGGGAACCTGGGTGATCACCGCCTTCGCGGTCTCCAACGGTGTCGCCCTGCCGCTCACCGGTTGGCTTATGCAGCGCTTCGGCGTGGTCCGAGTGTTCTCGATCTCGGTGTCGCTGTTCACGATCGCCTCGCTGCTCTGCGGGCTGGCCTGGAATTTCCCCTCGCTGATCCTCTTCCGCGCGCTGCAAGGCGCCGTCTGCGGCCCCATGATTCCCGGCTCGCAAGCCCTGCTGATGGCGATCTTTCCACCGGAGAAGCGCAGCACCGCGCTCGGCATCTGGTCGATCACCACCCTGCTCGCCCCGATCTTCGGACCCGTTCTCGGCGGCTACATCTCCGACAATTATTCCTGGCCGTGGATCTTCCTGATCAATCTGCCGATCGGCATCGCCTCGGCGACCATCTGCTGGTACGGGCTGCGCAGCCGCGAGACACCGACACGGATCCTTCCCGTCGACGGCATCGGCTTCATCCTTCTGCTGATCTGGGTCGGCTCGTTGCAGGTGGCGCTTGATCGCGGCAAGGACGCCGACTGGTTCGCGTCGACATCCATCATCGTTCTGGCGATCACGGCCGTGGTCGGCTTCATCGCCTGGCTGATCTGGGAGAAGACCGACGCCTATCCGGTCGTCGACATCTCGCTGTTCAAATCGCGCAATTTCAGCTTCGGCACGATCGTGCTCTGCCTGGCGTATGGTGTGTTCTTCGGCAATCTGGTGCTGCTGCCGCTGTGGTTGCAGACCCAGCAGGGCTACACCGCGACCTGGGCGGGTCTGGTCGCGGCGCCCAGCGGTGTCGTCGCCGTCATGCTCACGCCGTTCGTGGCCCGCGTCATGGGCCGGGTCGACGCTCGCTGGGGCGGCACGGTGTCGCTGATCTCGTTCGCGGCGTCATACTTCCTGCGCGCCAATCTGACGCCCGATTCCAGCTTCTGGGATTACGCGATCCCGAACATGGTGATGGGGATCGGCATGAGCCTGTTTTTCGTCTCGATGATCACCCTGTCGATGAGCAGCATCCATCCCGCGCGGCTGCCCGCCGCGGCGGGGCTCTCGAACTTCGCCCGCATCACCGCGGGCAGCTTCGCCGCCTCGCTGACGACCACGTTCTGGGATCGTCGTGAAGCCGTCCATCAGTCGCACCTCTCGGAGGTGACGACGATCTACGACCCCAATACCGTCTCGACCTTGGAGAGTCTCCAGCGCAGCGGCCTCAGCCATGCCCAGAGCCTGGGCCAAATGACCCAGGCGCTGATCGGCCAGGCCTATGTCAAATCATCGGTCGACTATTTCTGGATGTCGGGATGGCTCGCGCTCGGTTTGATCCCGGTAATCTGGGCGGCGCGACGGGCGATGAGCGCCGGCAAGCCGGTCGCGGCCGGCGACTGATCGTCGCCTCAGCAGATCACGATCTTCGCTGTGAAGTCGCTCTCGGCATCCTCGAAGCGCTGTGCGATCTCGGCAAAGCGATCTTGGATTTCGAGGAAGGCATCGACCATGTCGGGATCGAAATGCCCGCCCCTGCCCTGGGCAATGATGCGCGCGGCGTCGTCATGAGGAATCGGCTGCTTGTATGGTCGGCGGCTGACCAAAGCATCGTAAACGTCGGCGACCGCCATCAGCCGGGCTGAAATCGGAATCGCATCCCCAGCCAAGCCCTGCGGATAACCGGACCCATCCCATTTTTCCTGGTGTGACAAGGCGATTTCCTTCGCCATGTTGAGAAATGCGACGTCGGCGCCCAGGGTCTTCTCGGCATGGGCGATCGCCTCGTAGCCGAGCGTGGTGTGGGTCTTCATCAGCTCGTATTCCTCGGGCGTGAGCTTGCCCGGCTTCAGGAGGATACGGTCGGGGATGCCGATCTTGCCGATATCGTGCAGCGGCGCGGATTTGAACAGGAGCTGGATGATCTTGTCCGTCAGGTAGCCCTTGAACCTCGGATGGTTTCGCAGCTGCTCGGCGAGCTCCTTGACGTAATGCTGCGTCCGTCGGATGTGATTCCCGGTCTCGGGATCGCGCGTCTCCGCGAGCGACGCCATGACGAGAATGGTGACGTCCTGGATCGCCGTGACCTCGCGGGTCCGCTTGCTGACCTCGTTCTCGAGATAGGCCGCCTTGTCACGCAGGAAATCCGCCGATGCCTTGAGCGCGAGGTGGGTCTTCACCCGTGCCATAACGATGGGCGGGCTGATCGGCTTGGTGATGTAGTCGACGGCCCCGAGTTCGAGGCCACGCTTCTCGTCCTCTCTCTCGCTTTTCGCGGTGAGAAAAATTACCGGAATGTCGCGCGTGACCGGGTCGCCGCGCAGGGTCTCGAGGACCTGATAACCATCCATCTCGGGCATCATGATGTCGAGCAGGATCAGATCCGGTGGCGCCTCGGCGTGGGCGATCCGCAAGCCTTTGGCGCCGCTGTTCGCGACCTTCACCGCATAGGTTTGCCGCAACAACGCGCTCATGAGCGCGAGATTATCGGCGGTATCGTCGAAGA
>CAIUCF010000696.1 GCA_903897565.1 uncultured Rhodospirillales bacterium
AAGGCCGTGCATTTCTGCCCCGGATCGGTGGGCGGCGCCGAATGGAACGGGCCGGCCTATGATCCCGAGACCAACCTCATCATGGTCGGCGAGGTCGAGTGGTGCACGACGGTAACCTTGCAGACGCCGGCGCAGATCGAGAAGACCGCCCCCGGCACGCCCTGGTCCGGCGAGGCCTCGATCAACCCGTTCAATGTCTGGGGCAAGCAGGATCCGTTCGGGCACTGGGCAGGCTGGGTCTATGCCAGCGACGCCGATAGCGGCGCCTGGAAATGGCGGGTCAGGACCAACTACCCGATCCAGAGCGGCGTGACGCCGACGGCCGGCGGCCTCGTCTTCTTCGGCGATATGGGCGGCAACTTCTACGCGGTCGACGCGGCCACCGGCGCCAGGTTATGGGGGCAGAAGATCGGCGGCGCGGTGGGCGGCGGCGTCATCACCTACCTGGCCGGCGGGACGCAGAAAGTCGCGGTCGCGACCGGTCTCACCGAAATCCTGTGGCCGACCGAGATCACCACGGCCAAGGTCTCGGTGCTCGGGCTCGACAGCGATAGCCGATAACCAGCTGCACGGCAGGTGCCCTCCGGGGCCGATCGCCGCGGTCACTACGAACCGGTCCCACGACCTATCCGGGCCAGATCTGCGCCGCGGCGAAGCTTCTGAGTCTGCCCCTCGTCTGGCGGTGCCGCTGTGCGCGGTGGCTCGCGCCGATGATTCCCTGCTATCCTGGAGGGGAAGCGGCGCGATGACGGGTGGGGAGTGCTGACATGACGGCAAGTGCAGTTGCGAACTGGCACCGGATCGTGCGGAGCCGAGATGCCGCCGGGCTGGACGCGCTGCTCGCGGAGAACGTCGTGTTCCATTCTCCGGTCGTGCATACGCCCCAACTCGGCAAAGCGCTGACGCGGCTGTATCTGCAGGCGGCGCTCGGCGTCTTCTTCAATGACTCGTTCCGCTATGTCCGCGAGATTGTCGGCGATCGCGACGCGGTCTTGGAATTCGTGGTCGAGATCGACGGCATCGCCGTCAACGGCGTCGACATGATCACCTGGGATGACGAGGGCAGGATTACCGACTTCAAGGTCATGCTGCGCCCGCTGAAGGCGATCAATCTGATCCACCAGAAGATGGCCGCCATGCTGCAGGCGGCGAAATAATGCTCACCGCCCGGTTGCCTTCACGGCCGCCGCCGCGTGACGGCCGGCGCGCTGACCAAAGGTGACCGCACGCAGCACCGAGGTCGCGCCGATATAGATGCCGTAGATGATGCCCATGGTCTCGCCGGCGGCGTAGAGCCCGGGGATTGCGGCGCCGCTGGTGCGGATGACCTCGCCGTGCTTGGTCGTCTTCAGCCCGCCGCAGGTGAAGGTGTTCGACGAGATGATCGGGTAGCAGCCATAGGGCCCCGAGTTCAGCGGCCGCGACCAGTTCGATTTGGGCGGGCTCAGATCGTCGGTCGCGAGGTGGTCGAACACGGCTTCCCAATCGAAGGGCTGGCCTTGCGCGAAAGCCGCGGCGGCCTTGGCGTCGTCGCGGGCGTAGC